>NZ_DVEA01000381.1:0-3256 GCF_015295965.1 Thermoleptolyngbya sp. M55_K2018_002 | reverse complement strand
GAGGAAATTTTGCAGCAGGCTCGGTAGCAGGTGCAATGCCTTTAGGACTTACGCAGTTGGGCGACTTCGCGCAGGCTGCGCCCACGAGACATCGTCCGAAATGCAGAAAACCTATTGCAAGTGCGTAAGCCCCAGCGTGATTGACTCAAGGAATAGACGACTGGCGCGGCTAGTAGCGGGTGCCCCGCTTGCGGAGTGCATCTAGCATTTGCTGGCGAACGGCGATCGCCCACTGGTCAAAATCAACTGGATCAACATCAACTGGACTGGTAACAGAATCGGGCTTTTGCTCTAACTTGACTCCGGTAGGCGGAGTGTCAACGCTCTTTGTGTCGGGCTGAGTGCTGTTCATGAGTCGAGCCGACAATGCCTCGGTTAGGTGACTTGCAATTGCTTTCTCATAGTTAACGTAAATAGCAGGGATTTGCCAGACCTATTATGCAAAAAACGCATTGTAGATTTGCGATTTCTGCATCACCCCTCTTGCCATCGTTCGACAATTCCTCTTAGCTGCGATCGCTACAGCAGAATCAAACCCCGTCGTGCGCCGAGGGTGACCGCTTCCGTCCGGCTAGACACCCGGAGCTTGGCAAAGAGGGAGCTGACATGAAATTTAACAGTGTGTTCCGACAGTGTGTTCCGACAGTTGGAGGCGCTGGGCGATCGCCATAGCCTATCCACGCCTTGCGGGGCACAGGGCAAAGTTCCGCCTGACAATCCCCTGCAAGACTCTCAAGTATCTAATTCCCAAACACCTCTGCGGGGTCGGCCGATTGCACCTTGCGAATGGCGATCGCCCCCGAAATTAGGCACATGACCACTGTCGCCAGCAAAGTATTCAGCCCGCGCCCCAGCGTCATCTGCATCAGCAGCCCTGTGGCGTTGGCCGTGAGCCGATACAGCACCAGCGCAATCAGATAGCCAGGGATAAAGCCCATCACGCCCAGCAAGAGCGCCTGTTGAAACACCACGCCCAGCAGATAACGATTGGAATAGCCAATCGCCTTCAGGGTGGCGTACTGCGTCCAGTGGTCGGCGACATCGGTGTAGAGAATCTGGTAGACCAGGATGATGCCGACGACGAAGCTCATGATGGTTAGCAGCGTGAACACAAAGCCGATGGCGGTGTTGTTGCGCCAGTAATCTAGCTCCATGTCTACGAACTCTGGCTTGGTCAACACGGCCACGTCTTTGGGCAATTGGTCGCGCAGGGTGCGGGCGATCGCCTCCACATCTGCCCCGGGCCGCACCCTCAGCAGCCCAATGTCCACCGTGTTCAGGTCGCGGCTCTGCTCCTCCGGCCCCAAGCTGGCAAAATAGCGCAAAAAGTTCTGATCGCTCATGATCACATTGCCATTGGCAGAGGCAAAGTCCGTCCCCAGCGAGTAGGTTCCCACAACCTGTACCTGCTGCTCCGCCAGTTCCGTCACTGTGCCCGTCGTTACGGTTCCCACCTCTGCCCGCGATTTCTCGTCCACAATCACCGTCCAAGGCAACTTCAGCGCCTCCTGGCTGGCCAGCACTTCGGGAATCGTCAGCACGGGGTCATTGGGGTTAAACGCCAGCACCCGCAGCGGCCGCACCGCCTTGGTTTCAGGATTCTTCCAGGCAGCGCCATCGCGGACATAGAGCGGATAGGCCGCCTCCACGCCGTCAAAGGCCTGCGCCTGATATAGCCGCCGCCGGGCAAACTGCGCCGGAATAAACATGGTGTATTTCAGCCGATTCACCACGATAATTTCGCCGTTTAGCACCTTGAGCAACTGCACTTGGCTGTCGTAGAGTGCGTTCTCAAATCCGCGAAACATGAACATCAGCAGCACCGCAAACGCCACTCCGGCGATCGCCGTTAGCAGGCGGCGACGTTCATAGGTCAGGTTTGACCAAGCAAGAGGCGTTCGCATGGGCCGGGGCGCAAGTGGGCAAGTCAGCAAGTTGGCAAGTCAGCAAGTCGGCAAGTCGGCAAATGAGCCAACTCAGGGAACCGTCGGCTTTTTCCTAGCTTACATCTTTCACCAGTACAAGCGCATTATGTTTTGCCTGCGACTAATTGCAGGTCAAACCCAACGGAACGCAACAACTCTCGATGACGCTCTAACTTAGTCAGCAGCAGGCAAACGACGACCTCGGGGAACAACGATTGGAGGGCAGCGGCTGCCGCTTCTGCCCAATCGGGCAAGTGGGATGAACCCGTGGATAAATAGGCCCAATGCGCCAGGATGAAGCTGATCAGACACAGCACGAACCAACGGTAGACTCCCAACAGCGTTTGTTGGCCAAAGCGATGCAAACCAAAGCGATGTTTGATAGTTTTGAAGAACCCCTCAATGCTCCAGCGTCTGCGCCCCCACCAGGTAATGGTGCTGCCCTTGAGCGGACGGGTCGATAGCACAAAGCGTTTCTCCAACTTACCATCGCGTTTGAGGTAGAGCCAGGAGATTGTGACCGGAAACGATAAGCCTTCGAGGACCACCTGCTGTCCTTTGCTGGCTAAATCCTGCACCTTGCGTCCATCGGCGAGTTTGCGGTCACATCGGACCCCGACAATCACCGGATAACGACGCTTGCGCATCGCTTTGAGGAACAGCACACTGCCGAAGGCGGTATCGGCCAGCACCACGACTCGAAACGCTTGCACCAGCACTTTGGGCACACTCTCAATCAGCCGCACCGCTAGTTGAGCAGAACTCGCTGAACCCTTGCCTCGCCAGACGCGAAACCCCCAGGGCACTCGCAACTGTCCCACCACCAGGTACAACACAACCAGATGCAGCCCCCGTTTGCCTTGCAGGACGCTGATGAGCGGGGCAAACTGCTTGAACTTGCCACATTTCTCCAGTGTCGTCAGATCCACGATCAACTGCAACCACGGTCGCCGTCCTCGACCACTGTACCGCAGCAGTTGTTGGAGGAGTTGTTGACGCACCTCGCGGATCAGGCGGCGAGTCGGCCACGGGTAGTGGTTGAGGAAGCGACTCAAGGCTCCCGCAGATTTAATCGGACTGTGTTGGGGCAGGGGGTGCCCTTGAGCCTCAAGAAACAGCGCCAACAGTGCTTGCAGGCTGTCCTTTTGGTGAGCGCTCGGCATCAAGTTGAGCAAGGTGTAAACTAACGCTTGGGCGTGTACGAGAATCGGTTCCACGGTTCTTGGAGAACTTTAATCACTTCACGCCCTTTTTTCTCATCTATTTACGCCCAAGGCAAATAGCTCGTCTGTACTAGTGAAAGATGTAAGTAGCCCAATCCGTCCTTACGG
>NZ_DVEA01000042.1:0-18715 GCF_015295965.1 Thermoleptolyngbya sp. M55_K2018_002 | reverse complement strand
CGGCAGCCCAGCCCGCAGCGCCGCCAGCACGGGCGACACGTAAATGCGCGTTGGCGTGAGCAAGACCTCACCGAGCGAGGCATTCCCCAGTTCTGGCAGAGACTCGCCCAGTTCCAGACCGGCCTGTTCCACGATCTTGCGAACCAGGCTGAAGCCGTTGCTATGAATCCCGCTGCTGGGGAGGGCGATCGCCACATCGCCGATTTGCACCTGCGACCCGTCGAGAATCTGGCTCTTTTCTACCAGACCCACGCAAAAGCCCGCCAGGTCGTATTCTCCCGGCAGGTAAAACCCCGGCATCTCCGCCGTTTCGCCGCCCAGCAGCGCACAGCCCGCCTGCTTGCAGCCAGTTGTGATGCCCGCCACCACGGCCGCGAGTTGGTCTTCATCCAGCTTGCCCGTCGCCAGGTAGTCCAGAAAAAACAGCGGTTCCGCGCCGCAGGTCAGCACGTCATTCACGCACATGGCCACCAGATCAATGCCTACGGTGTCATGGCGATCGCACTGGTGCGCCAGCTTCAGCTTTGTACCCACGCCGTCCGTCCCCGACACCAGCACGGGTTCTCGATAGCCCGTCGGCAATTGAAATAGCCCGCTAAATCCGCCAATGCCGCCCATCACCTCTGGGCGATGCGTACTGGCGACCATTTCACTGATCCGCCGCACAAAGGCGCGTCCTGCCTCTACATCTACCCCTGCCTGCCGATAGTCCATGAATTCCCGCGTGTGGAGTGCAAGGGAGTATTTTACAGGGATCGGGGGTCAGGGGGCAGGAGTCGGGAAGCCGACGCGCAAGCCTTCTTCCGGCTATCCCCGCATTCACATCCCTGCATTAACAATACGGCGTGACATCCTCGCCGCAGTCGTCCGCCAGATAAGATAGCGCCCGAAACCGCAGCCCGACCAACTGCTCATACAGCGGATTGAGCTTGCACATGGCGGGAATGTGGACGATCTTGCGGCCAAACAGCACCACGTCGCGCTCGAAGGGGCACTGCGGCGGGATCATTTTGCACAGGAAGCGGGCCAGTCGCGGATCTTGCACTTCCAGCCCGTCTAGCCACTCCTGCATCGGGGCCAGCACGGGGAGATAGTGATCATTGCCCAGGCCAGCGAACCGATCCACCGGGCCGCCCTCGCTCATCTCGGTCAACGTGTGGCGCAGCGAATCCAGCACGGCGGGCTGGAGATTCAGCGCGGTGCAATAGTCCTGAAGCAGGCGGTCTTCGGCGGCAGAGTAGGTGCCATCGGCGATCGCCACCATCACGGCAGTCCGCAAAAAGTTTTCGGCCGTTTTGGGATCGGTTCCCAGACCTTCGGCGACGGCTTCTGGCATGATGTGGGCTGCGCCTTCTAGCTCGGTCTTGGGCGCAAGCTCGAGTTCCGTCAGGTCAGAAATCAGCGCCTTTTCCTGCTCGTCGAAATTGCCGTCAGCCCAGGCCAGGGCGAGCAGGCCGCGCAGCCAGGCCGAGATCTGCTGATTGCTATAGGGGGATGGCACAGCGCCAGTCATACGAAGAGAAAATGGAAGGGAAAGCGTGAGGGTCATGGGGCGAAATCCATCACATCAGCTCCATGCTAGCGGGGCGATCGCCCGTGTAAGGCTGCTCCCTCGATGGGAAATCCCGAACCTGCATGGTGGAAATGACAGACTTGCAATCTGTCGCCTACGTAGCCAATATGATCCATTCCGCACGGCATCACTTTACCAAATTTCGAAAGCCTGGCCCTGATGCCTGTTACGCTGCTTCACTACTCTGCCTCACCAATTAGCACAAACGCGCCCCAGTCGCGGGAACTGGGGTATTGTTGCATCACGGTCAGCATTGCCTGACGCAGCGCTTGGGCCCGGTTGGGATTGTGCTTCAGGTTTTGGTAGAAGGCAGTCATCAGGGCGGCTGTGGAGTCGTCGGGCACGGCCCACAGCGATACGACGACGCTGGATGCACCCGCCGAAATAAAGGAGCGCGACAGCCCAATCACACCATCGCCAGTAATCTTGCCACGCCCCGTATCGCAGGCGCTCAGCACCACCAAATCCGTATTTGGCAGCGACAGCCCCAAGATTTCGTTTGACGTGAGCAGTCCGTCGGAGTCCGCAGTAGGAGCCAGCGCCAGCGCCCCTGGTACGCCCAGTCCGGCCACGTCATCCAGTAGACCATGCGTTGCCAGGTGAATAATGCGGGCGTTGGCCATGCGCTGGGCGATCGCCGTTTCGCTGGCCTGGCTCCCAGTAATTGCCTGCGTGTCGAGGATTTGGGCGATCGCCTGGGCTTCCTGCTCAGCATAGGGCAGGCTGCCGAGGGGCTGCGGCGGCTCCCCAACACTGGGCATGGTGGGGTTGCCCACAATCAGCGGAGAAGCGGAACCACGCCGCTGGTCTTGTCGCGCATGGGTCAGCCCCAAAATCTGAATCGCCGGAGCCGTGCGAATGGTGTGTCGCTCGATCACAAACGAGCCGTCTGCTGCTTGCAGCGTTGCAAACGGGACGAGATAAAGCTGTCCCTGCGGAATGAACACCACCTGTGCTGCTGGGTCGCGGGGTAGCAAATCGGCAATCGGCTCGATCAGCAGTTGATGCAGGGTTTGCAGCTTGCGGCTGAGGCGGCGAGTGGGTGCGGTAGGCGCTGGAACGTCTGTTACTGCCCGATTGTCGCGCAGGTCGCGCAGGTCGTCGCGCAGGTTGTCGCGCAGGTCGCTGCGGGTCTGGGACACCAAGCTAGCAACCTGTACTTCGGTCGGAGTTGCGCCTCGGCCAAGGGCGGCGGCGACGCGAGTTTGCTCGGCCGTGTCCTCAATCGAAAGAGCCGTTTCGGGCAGGGTGGTCTGGCGAAATTGGATGTTGCCATCGGGGCGAATCACCCAAATGCCTAGGCGATTGCGGTCTAGCAGGGTATATTGCACCAGCGTTGCCTCTTGCTGGCGGGCAATCTGGCGAATTTCGGACAGCGAGGGGGGCGGCGTTTGCAGTCGCAGGGCGGCCTGTGCGGAGAGCCGCTGCGCCACTAATTCTAAAAAGGCGCGAGACCGACCCCGTTCGGCAATCAGCAGCGCTTCCTGGGTTTTGCCCAGGTCGATTAGCACTTGCTGAAGCAGGCGATAGGTGGAAGCCTGGGTCTCAAATAGAGAAACCTGGTCGGCATCGCTCAGTCCCGGTCGCAGCGATTCCCAGATATCTACTGCCTCGGTCAGGGCATCGGCTGCTGCTTCTAGGTTGCCCTGAGCGACCAGCGCTTCCCCCAACAGCGAGAGCGCCCGGCCCTGATTGGGGCGATCGCCAATCTCTCGCAAAATCGCCAGTGCCTGCTGATAGCGTGCGATGGCTTCGGCTGGCTTGCCCTCGTCGGTGAGCAACTGACCTAGTTCGCCCAGGGCCTGCCCTTCCCCTGCGCGATCGCCAATCGACCGGGCGATCGCCAGTGCCTGTTCATACTGCTGACGAGCCGCCCGTAGATTGCCCATTGCGGCGTAAGCGCTGCCCAAGACCTGCCGCAGTGCGCTCTCATTGGGACGATCTTCCAGTTGCGTGGTGATTTCAATCGCCGATTGCAGCAGCGGCACGGCCCGGTCGGGTTCTGTGGTGCGGGCGTAGACGGTGCCCAGGCTGCCCAGGGTGTAGGCTTGCAGGCGGCGATCGCCCAGACCTCGCGCCAGCGCCAGCCCGTCTTCTAGCACGGCCACCGCCCGCGACAGGTTGCCCAGGCGGGTATATAGCTGCCCCAATCGCTGCAACACGCCGGCCTGCATGACCCGGTCTTGCCCCTGCTGTGCCAATTCCAGCGTTTTTTGATAGCTCTCTAGAGCGGCCGGATAGTTGCCCTGCTCGGTGTAGGTGTTGCCTAGATTGCCCAGCACATTCGCCTGACCGCGACGGCTGTTTTCTGCCTGGGCAATCGCCAAACTTTGCTGAAAGGCGGCGATCGCCTCGTCGTAGCGCCCCTGCGCCCGATGCACAATGCCCAACTGGTTCAACACGTCATACTCACCCTCGCGATCGCCCATTTGCTGCGCCAGCGGCAGGGCTACCTGAAGACGGGCGATCGCCTCGTCATATTGCCCCAGCCGCGTGTGCAGGAACCCCAAATTAGACAGCGCAAAGCTAATGCCCCGGCGATCGCCCATTTCTTCTGCCACTGCCAGACTTTGCTGAAACAAACGCAGCGCCGCCTGCGGCCGCCCAATTGCCTCCTGAATTGCCGCCAAGTTGCCCAGCACACGCCCCTCGCCTACCCGATTGCCGGCCTGCCGATAGAGCCTCAGCGCCTCCTGCCACAGGTGTTCGGCCGTATCCCATTGGCGACGCTGAAACTGGCTTGCACCCTGTTGCAGCCGTTCATCCGCTTGTACTGTCAAACGGGCCTGAGCAGATGGATGCACTTGGGCCAGCCGGGGCAGCGGCTCCGCAGCAGCACGGGACGGCAGCGCCGCCAGCGGCAACACCAGCAGCAGGCTCAGCCATAGATTTCGGGTTGAGCTAGAGGAGCAGCGTGTAAATAATCGGCTAAATAATCGGCGTGGCATAGGGCAAAGTTTTTGTAGGAAGGGCTGTAGCAGATTACAGCAGTTGAACCTGCTATCCAGCAGGATTCCCAAACTCTGCCCAATGCTCAAAAGCGTCCATGAAGAGGCGTTTGCTGCCGCCTTACCTTTTGCCCTCAACCCACACGGGCACTCGCTTATAGCCCGGTGTGCCACAGCGCTTGTCTGTTTTGGCGTGAAAAATTGCGTTCACTTCGGGATAAAACATCAGCGCCGCACCGGGACGCACCGCACCGAAAATCACTTCCACGCCGTCTAGCTGGCCTGCCTCGCCCTGCACAGTGACTCTCTGGTGTTCCGCAAGCCCAGCGCGGGCCGCATCCAGCGGATTCAGCAAAATGCAGTGGCGATGGGGCATCCCTCGATAGCGATCGCCCTCCTTGTACACCACCGTATTGTGCTGCGAATAGCTGCGGGCCGTGATCAGCGCCAGCACCAGCCCGTTTGCGCCATCGGCCGCGCCAAAGTGACTGGGGTCGGGCAGCGACAGATCGGGCAGCGGTGTCAGCTTCATCTGCGCTTTGCCAGAGGGCGTTTTGAACTGCGGCTGGGTGAGGATGCGCCCTGAAATGGTGAACTCTTCACCGCCGTCGTCCAAAGCAGCAATCTTTTCGTAGCCAGGAATCGTTTTGGCAATCAACTGGCGAACATAGCGCGTATCTTGCAGCTTGCGCCAGTCCACCGGGTCGTCGCCCAGCAGCCGATGCGCCAGTTCCGTGAGAAACGTAATTTCGGCAATCAGGTCTGCCTGCTTCAGATGGGTCTGGCCCGGATCATTCATTCGCACAAAGTTGTTGCCCGATTCCACCGTGGTTTTGTGCGGATTTTCAAAGCGGTTGAAGACCGGAATCACAATCGTATTCGTTTTGGCCAGCCCGTGAAAGTGCCCCGGATTGGGCTTGGTCGCCAGATAAATAATCGTGTCAATGTTGCCGAGGGCGCGTTTTGCCTGGGCGGTGTCGGGGTTTGCGCCGTAGAGGTTGCCGCCCAGAGCCAGCAGCGTGTCTACCTGACCTGCCTCTGCCGCGTCGATTAGGTCGCGAGTATGATAACCCGGTGGCAGGTTGAGCGATCGCCCCAGCAGTTTCTCTAGCGCCTGCTGAATCTCCTGCTTCAGCTTCACCGTCACGCCCATCGAGCCAAAGCCCTGCACGTTGGAATGACCACGAATCGGCATCACGCCTGCGCCGGATTTGCCCAGGTTGCCCGTCATCAGAGCCGTGTTCACAATATTCCACACGTTGTCCACACTGTTTGCGTGGTGCGTAATGCCCATCGCCCAGGCGAATACGACGCGCTTTGCATTGCCGATGATCGCCGCCGCCGCCTCAATCTCCGGCTGAGACACGCCGCATCCCTGCGTAATGGTGTCCCAACTTGTGCTGCGGGCCTGTTCCACCACTGCTTCCCAGCCTTCGGTGTGCGCCTTGAGGAAGTCCCAATTCACCTGATTGCGCTCTAGCAGTGCCTTTTGGATGCCCGTCAGCAGCGTCACATCGCTACCGGGAATCGGTTGCAAATAGTGGGAGGAAATGTCTGAGCCGGGAATGAGAGACTTCAGCGGAAAGGCCGGCGAACCGAACTTGACCAGACCCACTTCCATGATGGGATTGATCACAATTACAGAACCGCCGCGATCGCGCAATTTGATTAGCTCATTCATCAAGCGCGGATGGTTATAGGGCGCATTGGACCCCATTAGCACGACGCAATCTGCCTGCTTCAGTCCTTCTAGGCTGACAGTCGAGGTACTGGTTCCCAACACTTCTTTTAACCCCACGGTGGAAGGGGCGTGACACAGATCGGAACAGTCGGCAAGATTATTTGATCCCAGCGTCCGCAGCAGCAGTTGCAGCAGAAATGCAGCTTCGTTGGAACTGCGCCCCGAACTGTAGGACGCAATCCGTTCCGGTGGCTTTTGGAAGGCAGCAGTGGCGATCGCGTACACCTCATCCCAACTGATGCGCTCATAGTGCGATCGCCCCGCCCTCCGGATCATCGGCACACTCAGCCGCCCCAGCCGATCGGCCGCCATCGAGGACAACTGCTGGAGTTCTGCCACGCTGTGGGTCTCAAAAAACTGCGGCGGCACGGCTGGCATTAGCTCCGCCATGATCGACTCGACGCTTTTCATGCAGCGCTGCATCGACTCGTCTAGCTCGTTGCGAAAACCGCCTTTTTGCCCCCCTGTGCCCCATGCACAAGATAAACAGGCGCTCTTGTGCATTAGCGTTTGCCAAAGCTGCGGCCCTTCGGGTGTCAGCGTTTGCTCTGCCCAATATTGCACCACGGAAAGCCCGCCACCTTGGTCGGGCGTGTCGGCATTGGTCTTGCTGTGGGGCGGCTTGGGCTGGGGAGTTGGAGACATGAGCAGTTGTAAGGAGCGTGATAAAGAATTGCAATGGAACGGGATTTCTAACCCTTAACAAAAGGCTACCGCAGGACTGATTGCAGAGGATGCCTCTACAGAAGGAGGCATCAGAGGGAGGCATCAGAAGGAGTCATCCGTCCTGGCTGAAAAGTTTAGGGCGAACCTTGCTCCAGATGGCTGAAATGCTATCTTGCGGCTACCCCCTGCTGCCATACTCCACCGCTATGCTCCACTGCTATACACTGCTATACAATGTGAAGGAGCAATGTGAAGGGAATGATACAACCCGCAAGGTCTTGTAAGTTCCAATTGTTCACAGGATGGTTAGATAGTTACGAGATTACACACAGGACGAAAAACGATGTCAGTCAAAAAGGGCGATGTGGTGCGCGTGGTGCGCGAAAAGCTGGAAAACAGTCTGGAAGCAGCGGCGAGCGACACGCGCTTTCCGTCCTACATTTTTGAGACCAAAGGCGAAGTGCTGGACGCACGAGGCGACTACCTGCTGGTGCAGTTTGGCCATGTGCCGACACCGAATATGTGGCTGCGGGCCGATCAATTGGAAAAATTTGAGTAGATTCGCAGGATTCGCGGAGGGGATCGCGTACCCTACGCAATAGAACCCCAGCGGAACCGGGCGATTCTCTACGAGACGGCAAGGCCGAACGCACTTCACCAGTCTCGCCCGTGCCGCTCTCTCAGCGAGTCCTACAGCAATGTCTACAACGTCCCACGCGCCCAACGCCTGCACCCCCACCCGTGTTGCCATCATCGGCTCTGGCAACGTTGGCAGTACGCTAGCCCAGCGAATTGCAGAACGAAACCTGGCTAATGTGGTGCTGCTGGATATTGTAGATGGGCGACCCCAGGGCGTGGCGCTGGACTTGCTGGAGGCTCGCGGCATCGAGGGACACGATCGCCAGATTGTGGGCACGACGGATTACGCGATGACGGCGGGTTCCGATGTGGTGGTGATTACCGCTGGGCTGCCCCGTCGCCCTGGCATGAGCCGCGACGACCTGCTGAAGACCAATGCCGCGATCGTGATGGAGGCGGCCCAAAAGGCGATCGCCCAGTCCCCCAACGCTATTTTCATCGTCGTCACAAACCCGCTGGATGTGATGACCTATCTGGCGTGGAAAGCGACCGGGCTGCCGCCAGAGCGGGTCATGGGCATGGCGGGGATTTTAGATTCGGCGCGGTTTCAGACCTTTATTGCATTGGAACTGGGCGTGTCTACTGCCGATGTGAGCGCGATGGTGATGGGCAGTCACGGCGACCTGATGGTTCCCCTGCCGCGCTATTCGACCGTCAACGGCATTCCCATTACTGAATTGCTAGACGCAGACACCATTGCCCGTCTGGTTCACCGCACACGCAACGGCGGCGCAGAAATTGTGGAACTCATGCAAACGGGCGGCGCATACTATGCTCCTGCGTCGTCTACCTGCGTCATGGTAGAAACCATTTTGCTAAACAAATCTCGCCTGCTGCCGATTGCCTCCTATCTGCGGGGCGAATATCGGCTCAGCGATATCTTTATCGGTGTGCCCACACGGCTCGGCTGCGGCGGCGCAGAGAGCGTGCTGGAGCTACAGTTGAGCGACTCGGAACTGAAAGAACTGCACAGTTCAGCAGCGGTGGTGCGCCAAGGCATCGACCGGGCAATGGCCCTGCTTTAGCCGTGCTAATGTTGCAACACGCTAGCGTTGCAACACATTGTCCTGCATTAGGCGGGCGACCATCGCAGCACGAGACGAAACGCCCAGCTTGCCAAAAATGCGGCGTAAATAAGTAGAAACCGTGCAGGGGCTAATTTCGAGCGTGCTGCCGATGGTTTTGTTGGGTAAGCCTTGGGCGATCAGGCGGGCGATCGCCAGTTCTCGCGGGCTAAGGCAAACCGCCTTAGCATCCGTTGGCTTGCGGCGAACAAGATAAAACTCTGTTTCGTCAATCTTCAGTTCAAAGATCACTTCGTTAATGGTTTCTTTTGCGTCCTGAAAGACCTTGATGGGCTTCCAAAATACCGCTGCTTGGCTGAGGACGCGAATCAATACGTCCCGCTCAAGTCGATTCAGATCGAAGGAATCTGAAACGGTTTTATTGCTTTCTTGGGTATTTATCATGTCTATTCTATTGATAAGCCTAGAAAAGAATCTCAGAACTGATGCAGATTCCCTGAAACTCAGCCTCCATCTTTGAGATCAATCGACCTGCATCAAGACACCAAAGTTGCTCAGTGTGAATTGCCCTTTCGGTCGAATAGCTTTTATTTAAGCGATTTCAAAGGGCGATCGCCATTCCCCCATCGGGTACTGACAGAGCCGACCTGACAGAGCCGAAAGTACAAAGCCCAGGGACTCTTTCTGCCGCCATACTTCTAATCTAAAGTTTTGTTCAGAATTGCGTAACGCTTAACCGCATTCAAAATGTCATTCAAATCGATGACATCTATTTCCATGACCCTGCATAGATGTCATCAAAACGTGTGACTGCTCAAGCAATCTTCCTCAAGCTATAGCTAGAGATGAACTGCATTTCGATTGGAGTGATGCAATGTTGGACGGTGAAACTCTGCAACAGGAACTCACGAATGAGTTTGAAAGCGAATTTGAATATGAGCTGCAAAATGAATACGAAGTTCAGCATGAATACGAAGGCGAAGAATTTTTGGGTGGACTCATTGGCGGCGCAATGAACGCCCTTGGACTGGGCGAAGGTGAATACGAAGGTGAATACGAAGGCGAGTACGAAAGTGAGTATGAAAGCGAAGCCTTTTTGAGTACGGTGCGTCGTCTCGCTGGACGGCTCAAACCGATTCTGCCGAAAGTGATTCCTCATGCCACTCGTCTGATCGGCAATGCCATCGGCGGGCCGCAGCTCGGCACAGCGCTGGGGCAGATGATGCGCGAAAGCGAGTACGAATTTGAGTATGAAACGGCTGGACAAATGGAATTTGAAGGGGGGTGGGCAGGAGAATTTGAATCCGCTGCCACACCGCAAACAGAAGCCGTTGCTGAAGCCCTAGCGGGGGCTGCGGCCAAGGCCCAAAACGAAGCCGAGGCTGAGGCGTTCGCGGGGGCGGCCGTCACTCGCGTACTGCCGACCAAAGCGGCTGCGGTGCAAAAGCAGATTCCGACGATTGTCAAAGCCAGCGCCCAACTGACACGGGGGCTACGCCAAAACCCGACGACCCGCCCGCTGGTGCGAATTTTGCCAACGGTGGCGATGCGGACGGGGCAAGTGCTGACCCAGAAAGCCGCGCAGGGTCAGCAGATTACCCGCCCGGTCGTGGCCCAGGTGATGGCCGCCCAGACCCGCAAAGCGCTCAAAAATCCCATGACCGCTGCTCGAATTGTGGCCAATTCTGCCAAAGTCGCGCAGAAAGTGACCCAGCCTGCTCCAGTTGCCCGCAAGAAAGTGCGGGGCTAGTTCTGCTGGAGTCTCGCTTTGTTTCCAACCCAATACCTCAACTAAACATCACTGAAAAAGGAGACCAAGACTCATGTATCAGTACGAATTTGAAACCCTGGATCGGGAACTGGAATCGGAATTTGAATCGGCTGTGCTGGGTGAAAGCGATCGCGCATACGAGTACGAATATGAAAGCGAAGAGTTTCTGCCCCTGCTGGCTCCCATTCTCAAGGCGGCTGCACCAATGGCGATTCAGGCGATCGGTGGGCTGTTCCGTCGTCGCCGTCGCCGTGGACAGCGCGAATTTGAGATGGAGTATGAAACACCCCTGAACGAGTTTGAACTGGAAGGCGAATACGAAGGCGATCCGTTTATCGGCAACCTGCTGCGAGGATTGGGCAGCGCCTTTGGGGGTGATGGGGAGTTTGAGTATGAGTTTGAGCAGCATCCGGAAGCGCTGCCCGAATTTGAAACCGCGCCAGCTAGCGAGTATGAGGTGATGGCTGAACACCTGGCCCACATGGCGGCAAATAGCCAGAGCGAGGCCGAAGCCGAAGCCTTCATTGGCGCATTGATTCCGATGGTGGCGCGGGGCATCAGCGCAGCTGCACCCGTCATCTCTCGTGTGGTTCCCCAGGTCATCCGGCCGCTGGCTCAGGCGGGTCGGGCGCTGCTCCAGAATCCTCAAACCCGCCCGCTGGTTCGCACCTTCCCCACGATCGCCCGCAGCAGCCTGGCAACCCTGGCGCAGCGTGTGGCCAAAGGGCAGCCCGTAAACGCTCGCGTGGCAGCGCGGACGGTGGCTGGCAACGTGGCGCAGGTGTTGGGTAATCCGCGCCGGGCCTCTGCTGTGATGAAGCGATCGCGCCAGATTCACAGTTGGCAGTGCAACTGCAACGCACGCAAGCGGTCACGTCTATAAACAGTCCTTGAGTCCATCCAGTTACGTCAAACGCAGCAGGTCGGAATGCAACCGGGAGTTGTGGCATGAATGGGTTTACGAACGGATCAAAGAACGGGATAGACCCGTATCGGGCAACGCGGCTAGCGCTTGCCGAGCTATATCAGGAAACCATGCCTGAGCCTCAGGCGATCGCTCGCTTTGTGGAGCCGCCCAACCTCGACCCCTGGCTGCGGGCGCAGGCTGTCAATGTGGCACGCCATGTAGAGGCGCTGCGCCCCTTCCGGCAGGGTGAGTTTGGCGCTGATGCGGCTAGCCCCAGCGATGCCCATATCGACGCGGTGAATCAGCTCATTGCTCGATTGCGATCGCACCTCCAGGGTGTGTCCAAAACCGTGTCTGGCAGCGCTCAGGCGGCGATCGCCCAGCCCGCAACGGCGCAGTTGCAGCAGATGATCGCCCGCAAAGATCAGGCTCATGATCTGGTGCGGAAGATCGAGCAAATCTGGGACTTTTACTTTGAGCTGTTTGGGCAGCGGCAGAGCCAGTTTGCGCCGTGGCTGTTGGGGTGCGATCGCATCGCTCTTGACTGCTATCAGGACGTGTACATGGGCCTGGGCAAGGCGAAGTCGATCCCGGCTCCGCCGCCCTTCTCCTACGTCAAAACGGGGTTTTCGCCTGCCACCTTCCGGCGCGGCATCCCGCTTACCAAGCTGAGCCAGCAGTTGAATCCGTTTCCGCTAATCCAACTACCCTATCATCGCCTGGTGAATCCTTGGACGCTGGGGGCGATTTTGCACGAAGTCGCCCACAACTTGCAAACCGATCTGGGCCTGCGGCAAACCCTGCCCAAGGCGATCGCCCATCGGTTGCTGAAGGCGGGGTTATCCCCGGATGTCGCAGCCGTGTGGACAAAATGGCACAGTGAAACCTTCGCGGATATGTCGGGGCTGCTGCTGGGCGGCCCCTACATCGTCGCCTCGCTGATGGACATTGCCTCGCGATCGCCCCAAAGTACCCTCTTCTTTCACCCCGGCGCGCCCCATCCCACACCCTACCTGCGCGTGTTTATCAGCACGGAGCTATTGCGGCGGATGGGCTTTCCGCAAATGGCGGACGACTACAACCGCATCTGGAAGCGCCTGTATCCCAATCCCCACGCGGGCACGATTCCGCCGGCCGTGCTGCAAACCTTCGACCGGGCCCACAAGCTCGTCGTCGATACGATTTGCTACACGCCCTATGCCGAACTGGGCGGGCGATCGCTGGCAGAGGTCACCGGCTTCAAACCGCACCACCAGCAAATCATCGAAGAAGCGGGGCAGCGACTGGCCAAGGGCAACGATCCGGGCATCGTCCCCGAACGCTTCCTAATCTGTGCCAGCCGCCACGCGCTGGATCGGCGGCTCGCCGCACCGGGCGTTATTACTGAAAACTTCTATAAAGCTTTAGCAAGGAGATAGCGCAGCATGAAACGAGACAGGTACACGCTTCGCGGGCGTGTGGTCAAAAACCAAAGCCAACCCGAAGCTGGCATCCGCGTAGAACTTCACGACAAAGACCGACAATATGATGACCTGATCGGCGTTTCCCGGACGGATACCCAGGGCTACTTTGAAATCTCCTTTACCAAGGAAGACTTTCGCCAAGATCCTGGAGAAACGGAACTAACACCCGATGTGTATTTCAAACTCTTTCGGGATAGCGAATTTTTGGGAGAAACAGAGATTCAGCCCAGTTTTCCCCTAGAACCGTTTTCTAAGGCTGATCCGAACAAGCCCGATGATAAAGATTATGGACAAGTTCCTGCCCTCTATACTGTCAAGCGAGACAGACAAGCAACGGACTACTACACACTAGAACTGCTGGTGCTGGAGGTGCCGAGTCCTGAGCAATCCAAACGTCCGCCCGCTCAGCCTTCCAAAGACAAACCCGGCCAGTTGCAGGTGGTGGACGTACTGCCCAGCCTAGATCAAATCCACCGGACGGGCAGAATGGCATCCGTTTCGGCGGCGACCAACGCTGGCGGCGACCTGCAAGGCATTGTGGAAAGCGCCCTAGGCGGCATTTTGGGCCACATCCAGCGCACGGACAACCCCAAAACTCTGGTAGACACGCTGACGCAGACCTTCACCGCTCGTCAGGTAGACGGACGCACCGTGTATGACTGGAATCCGCAATCCGTCAGCGTCCGCGCCTCCGACCTGGGGGGCGGCATCACCGGGGCACAGGCCAGCCTCTATCACCGGGCAAAAACGGCGATTCAGGACGGTATTCGATTGCTAAATGCCCTCACACCGCTGAAGCCCTCTGCCGACCGCGAAAACATGGAAGCCACCCGCTCCATTATCCGCACCGAGATGCAGGAGCTTTTGGCAGAACTGGGCGCACGCGGCGGTCCGCGAATCTTGCGGGTGGATAACTTGTTCCAACTGTTGCTGGGTGAAGACCTGGACAGCGGCAATCAGCGCCCAGACGGACAGCTCAAGAAACTGGCGGAATATTTCGGGCTGGTGCGCGGACAAATCAACACGGTCGAAGAGGAGCAAAACTATAGCAACTTCCTGACGCTGAAAGACTATTTGCAATCGCTGCGGCGGAGTTGGGTGGACTACAAGCGGACTCAGCATTCCAGTGCTGGAGCCTACATTGGCACACAGCTCGTGCGGCTGTCGCAGGCGCTGGCGGTGGTGGCTGAGTCGGTGCAGGAGGTCTACCGGATTATGGAGCTATTCTTCCTGGGGCCAGAGGAGCGGCTGTCGGTTTACATCGACTTCACTCGTGCTGAAGCCGATGAAGAAGAGATAGAGATTCCCTACGGTTCTCCTCGCCCTGCATTTCCGCTGCCGGATGGCACTGGATACCCACTTGCGGAAACGGCTAAGTTGGGAGACTCAATGAGCGTAGAGGGGCTGCTGAACTGGGTCTGGCGCTTTGCCAGTGAGGAAGGGCCGATGTTGGCAAAATCGGGCGGCAAGCTGGGCATTCGGGTAATTTCCGAAACGAGCGATCGCCTCATGGTGCTGACCCAAGCGACCACCTACGCGCCCATCCCCAACGCCGCATTCCGCCGCGAAGGGGTGATTCGGGCGCTGCGCGACCTGGCTTATCAGCTTTATCAGGTGCGCCAACTGGCGGAGCAAGTAACATTGCCCTCTGGCGACACGCCCGACGATCTCGATTGATCTCCGATGACAGCAAACGCAATGGTGAATCGCTCGGTAAGAATGAATCGCCAACCAAGTCGATAGCGACAGCCAAGCTCTGCAAAATCTGGGCTGGCAAAACGCAATCCTTAACCCACTAACCCCTGACTAAGCCCTTGTTCGAGGAGAAATTCCCATGACCACCACCGGAGAAAACCAAAGTTTACTCGACCGCATTGCCGCGCTAAAAGAAACGCTCGTCGATCAGCTCGGGCCGCAGCTCATTCAAAATCCCCAGCTTGCGGACGCGCTGACCCAGCGCATCGAAGATATGTTAGCGCAGGCGATCGCCGCCAATGCTGCGGCCCCCGTGCCTGCCGACGGCGGTCTGGCTGACCTGATCGGCATTGGGAAGGATGCGGCTAAAGGCATCGACGAAACCCGCCTGCCCCAGGGCGTGGAAGACTACGATGAGCAGGTGGCGAGCGATCGCATCTTATCTGTCGCCGATCTTTACTATCTTTATCAGATGGAAACCGTCGGCATCTTTCGCGCCATCCGCAAGCTGCAAGAACTGTTTGACGCGGGCGCAGTGCGCCTTTCGACGGGCGAAGGAGCCTACGGGCTGTATCGGTTTGACCGTCGCAGCATCCTCCGCTACGCCGAACGCAACCGAATGCAGACCTACCGCCGCGTGTTTGGCTACACCACCACGCCGCCCATGCCCAGCGCCAAGCCAAACGCCCAATTCCACGGCATGTTCACGCAGTTCATCAACAGCGTCGCCGCCTTCTGGCGCGACAAGCGGATTTCCGACGTGATCCGCGAACGCGCCTACGATCCTAGCTTTGGCAGCATCGCCACCGTGCGTCGTGCTGGGTTGGATCTGCGAAATAACTTAAAGTGGAATTCTTACGGACACGTTAACGTATTTCGCATTGAGACGCTGCAACTGCTGGACGAAGCCTTCCGCATTCTGGGAGCCGAGGACGTTCGCAAGCTGTTTGGCGCAGACAACGCCTGGGACGTGGCCGAAGAAGTGATGCTGCGCTACTTCAACAAGCAGGTCAACGCTTCGCAGCGCCACCGCATGGCAACTTCTGGGCGATCAGTCATTCGCTGGCTGGCGCAAAAGTATATCCTCAACAGCTCGCGGGCCGAGTTTGAAGCCCTGCTGCGGGAAATCGCCGACGTGTCCGAAGAATGGCTGACCAGTGCCGAGGTGCTGGGCATTGCGTTTCGCGGGCACACCCAGCGCGTTGTCCCCATCAACGCCAGCCGCAACGGCAACGTCGCGCCACTCAGGGCAGGGCAAGGTTAGAGGGCGATCGCCCCTGTCGTGCGCCGCTTCGATCGGGCTGGAGATTCGATTTTGGATTTTAGATTTTGGATTGTGGATTGAAACAGACTGAGCGATCGCAATCCAAAATCGCCGATCCAAAATGCCCAGCCAAAATCGCCAACCTAAAATCCAAAATCAACACTATTCCCCTTCGATCACTATGAACTCGTTTTCAACTAAAGCGCTCCAGAACGGCTCGGCCGCTCCGGAGTTTGAAGATGAATTTGGCCGTCGGGGGCAAGCCGGACGCAGCATCGCTCAGCGGTTTGCCGCCCATCTCAAGCGTCACGGCTTTTTGCCCACCGTTCATTTTACCCAGCGCTTTTTGCAACGGCTTGCCTCCAAAGGCGTGCGGTTCGATCCGCGCACGTTTGTCCGCGAGTTTCGCACCGCCAAACATTACCGTCAAACCCGTCCTGGCTACAACACGCGCCTGGCAGTGGTGCGGGGTGTGCCCATCGTCTATCGGCCCGGCGGCGAGAACGGTAATCGAATCGTGCTAGTGACAACGCTGAATCAGGGGGCCGCTTTGCCACCCGTCACGCGCACCTCTCCGCCTAAGCAGCGCGAAGCAGAATGGGAGCTAGAATCTGAATTTGAATGGGAGTTTGAATGGGAATCTGAACCTAAACTTGAACAGATCTCTGAATCCACTGCACCACGCTCCTTTGATGCGCGGGTTCAGCAGCAGTATCTAGAAACGCTGCAAGAAATGGCCGCCGAACGCGAAGCTGATCCGTTTGTGGTAGAAGACATCAAGCGCCGCATTCCGCCAGGACACGAAACTCTGAATCGGGAGGCTGCCAAGGGGCTACCCATTACTCCTGCTGAACTGAGCGCGATGAATCGGGGTGTGCGCCGAGTGGATGTTGAAAAAATCACAAACCACTTCAAGCCATCGCAACAGCGCCGCCACATGCTGCGCCGCCACAAGTGCCAGCCGCTAGAGGAAACCCTCGCCGAAGCGCGGCAGCAGTTTGTCGCCATCTATCAGCGGATCATAACTGCTCCCACCCGCGAGGCTGCCTTTGAGTGGCTGGGTGAGGCGCTGCACCTGATCCAGGATTCCTATTCTCCGGCCCATACAGAGCGCGAGAACGGCGGCGCGGGAGCCATTCGGTTTATCCGCTATTTTGGACTGGGGGGGTTATCTTATCCGCATGAGCATCGGGTCATGCCGATGCGTCAGCCCAACGGACGAGTTTTCTTCGGCGATCCGCGTGACTATATCGACCTGAGCAGCACGCCGACCCGTGCGGCGATCGCCGCCAGTCGCCGCTTTATCCAACTGGTGCTGCGACATCTGCAAGCAGGCGTGAGTTCATCGACCCGGCAGGCAGAGTTGAAACAGTTTATGGATTCGGTGCTGGTGCTGAGTCCCCGCCGCACGCCCACCAAGTCCCTCTATCCCAGATGCCCGTGAGTCTAGAGCAATTCGGCAAGGTAGGACGGCGTTAGCTCTCGAACCGTGGTTATCACGCGGGCTGCGCCTGCGGTGTGGAGCTTGTCGGCATAGGCGGCGGCGTAGTCAGCAGGGGATTGGGCGTGGGGCGGCAGCACGCCAATGCCAATCCAGGGGCGATCGCCCGCCACAGCCTTCGCCGCCGTCACCGTCTGCATATCCGCCACCGTATCGCCCACGTACACCACTGGCAGCAGGTTAGATAACCCAAACCGAGCCTCGATTTGCGCCACCGTTTGCAGCAACCCCGTCGGGTCGGGCTTGCCGGGGGCATCTTCCATCGCAATTAAAATCGGATCGTGCAGTCCCAAGCGGCGCTGCAAAACGTAGGTCGCCGATCCCCGCGTCGCCCCGCTAAAAAATCCCCAGGGAATCGCGCTGGTTTGCAGTTCAAGCAAGTGGGCCGCATCGACCAGCAGTGGCTCTTGGGTGATGTAGCCATCCCACCGATCGGGATCGTCTAGAATGGCTCCGCGATAGCGCCGCTGAAAGAAATCCACCACTTTTTCGTAGGACAAATCAAGCTGCGATCGCTCGCTTCCCTGCCGTTCGTAGTAGCGGTAGATTAGCTCTTGAGACGCTTCCCAGTCGTTGTTCCACAGTCCTTCGGCTTTGAGCTGGTCGATCTCTGCTTGGGAGGGACGGAAATGACCGTTGGTAAAGGCTTCTACGGTGTCTGCTAGGGCGCGGCGGTAGGAATTGCCCACGTCGCGGATTACGCCGTCGATATCAAACACCAGAATGGCGATCGCCTGCTGCATAAGGGGAGATTGTCTTGAAAAGAATCTGCAAAAATAAAATTGACTTAGAACATTGACTCGACAAACTCGACAAGCTGCCTAAAAAGATTGGCGCTTATGCTAGTTCGTCACTTACTATAGAGGATTGTAGAGTTTTTGAAGGCAGCCCGGACTGTCCTGGAGGTGCGATTGTCGAAGTTCATTCTCAAGGTTCTCTGGCTAGATAACAACGTGGCTCTGGCGGTGGATCAAGTCGTCGGAAAGGGAACCAGCCCACTTACGTCCTATTTCTTTTGGCCCCGCAATGATGCGTGGGAACAGCTTAAGACTGAGCTAGAAGCGAAGCACTGGATCGCTGAAGCCGACCGGGTGGAACTGCTCAACAAAGCCACGGAAGTCATCAACTACTGGCAAGAAGAGGGCAAGAAAAAGTCCATGGCCGAGGCGCAAAGCAAATTTCCAGAAGTTGCCTTTACGGGCAGCGCCTGAGCATCCACCGTTATTTCAAAAACGACAGGAGTTACGCACTTGCGATAAGCTCTTTATGTTGTGGACAACTTCTCGCGGGCAGCGCCCGCGAGAAGTTGTCTAACTGCGTAAGTCCTAAACGATTTGAGTATCGTAGGGTGCTGTTGGACATAGCCGTAGCGCACTGCCTCTCAAGGCTTTGGTGCATGATGCTAGCGCCAACACATCCTGCAAGTGATGGTGTTCGTTTGTTGAACCTCTGACTTCTCTGGGAGCTAGAGGTCTAAGTTTTTATCAGAATTCGCGGCGGGGCGTGCGGCGCTTGGGCGGGC
>NZ_DVEA01000367.1:0-18800 GCF_015295965.1 Thermoleptolyngbya sp. M55_K2018_002 | reverse complement strand
AAAAGCAGTAACCGGAATCGGAACTGCCTCGCTGATCCACCACGTAATAATCCACGCAGCCAGCGCCATGACTTGGTGATGCATCAACCGGGGCGATCGCCCCTGTCGCTCGATGCCCAGGTCTATGAACTCGACGGCACAGCAGTTTCCGGCACGCTCACGGCTGGGCACATCCTGACGGCGATCGCCCAGCAGGTGGAACTGGTCACGCCGGCCCTGTCGCCGCTCTTGGTGGGTCTGCCGATTCAACTGCTGCTGCCGGAATATGACTGGCAGCCCGCAACGCTGCGCCTGCACCTAGAGCTAGAGTTTGTGCCCGGTGGACTGCCCGCCTCGTCAGAGTTGCCAAATGCTGTGGCAGCTGGGGCTTCTGAGGCTTCGGAACCGCATGATGCGCCGCCGTCGAACGATGAGGAAACCCTACCGACCACCCTCCAGTTCACGCCGGGGGCCTGGCTCCAGCGCTATTGCACCCACCTGAGAGACTATGCGCTCGCCCACCAAGCCCTACATCTGAGCGGCTGTCGCATGGTGTCCGAAGCCGTCTTCCCGCTGCCTGCGGAAGAGGTGGTGCCGCGGTTGGTTGCGGATGCCTGCCTGCTGCTGGATTTACAGAATTACTCGCCGCTGTTTGCGCCGATCGAAAGCTGGCAAGACCGGATGCCGGGCGATCGCCTGCGATCGCGCCTATTGTGGAGCCTCAGCCGCAGCAGCCCAGCCCTGATGCAACTCCTCGGCGGGGTAAAGGTGCGGATGCTGCAACCAGAAGCGCCGTGGGATGCAGGCACGCTGCGGCTGCTGGTGACGCTGAAACTGCAAACACCGGAAATGGACTGGTACATTGACCTGGCCACGGGGCAGATGCCAGAACCAACCGTGTTTCCGCTGGCGGCGGATGTGGTGCTGCAAGCAGGCGATCTGGAATTTGAAGCCCAGCCCGATGCCGCACTGCCACCCCTGTCGCTGCAACAGCCCACGCCGCTCAAACAACTGACCGACCATGTGATGCAGCAAATCGAAACCGACGTGCCAGAAGTGCATCTACTGCTGGAGGGGGCGGCCGTAGACCTGTGGAGCGATGCCGACCCCGAACCCCATCCGGCAACGCTTCAGGTGTTGGTGGATTTTGACTTTGTACCCGACTGGCACCTGACACCCGATCCGCATCGCGACTAGAATGAAATGTCGATTTGGCACGGTTGCATCGGATGAGAGGAGTTCGCCGCTACACGACCTTGGCGCTGCTGAGCGCGTTGGCGATATTGGGAACGACGCTTCCTGGCTGGGCTGCAACCCAGATTTATCTGCGCTATGGCCCCCTCCGCCTCCAGATTCCGGTGCAGGCAATTGAAAACTTTGGCCAAACGGGCGATGATCCCCGCCTCCGCTTCTATCTCCGGCGGCTTGCGCCCAATCAGCGATCGCAGCTTCAAAACACCCTCAAAGCCGCCTACGACGTGGATTTGATGATGGTGTCGCAGTTTAGCTATACGCGGTCGGGAGAGCGACTGCTGCAAGAGGTGGGGGGGCTGCTGCGGACGGCTTCTGGGCGCAACGGCGCGGGCAGTCTGCGGAGTGCGGGCATTTTGGCGGCGGCCGACCCAGACGGCTTCAGCGTGTTGAGCTTTCTGCGGAATTTGCCCGTGGATATGCAGATCGATGTGCGGCAGGCCCTCGCCTTTCAGCGGCGGCTGGGCGGGCTGCTGCAACGCACGGCGCAGGTGACCAACCGGGTGATCGACGCGACCCAGGCGATCGCCCAGACTGAAACCAACGTGCTGCGAACCCTGCCGCCCATCGACCCGCGCCAGCCCGGTTCCGTCGCATTTCAGCGGCAAACGCTGCGGCTGGTAGATGCTCAGCGCGATCGCCCGCTTGTGGTAGACCTGTATCTGCCAGCGGTGGCCACGCCCGCCCCGCTCATTGTGGTGTCGAACGGGCTGGGCGCACGGCGCGATCGCTTTACGCAGCTGGCCAGCCATCTGGCATCCCACGGCTTTGCGGTGGCCATTCCCGATCATCCAGGGAGCGATCGCGATCGCCTCCAGGATTTTTACGACGGGCTGCACCGAGAAAACTTTGACCCCGCCGAGTTTGCCAATCGCCCGCTGGATATCTCCTTTTTGCTAGATGCTTTGGGCGAAATGCAGCAGCAGGGGCAATTCCAACGCATCGACCTAGAGCGGGTGGGGGCGTTTGGCTATTCCTTTGGCGGCACGACGGCCTTTTCCCTGGCAGGCGCAGAGATACAGCTTTCGTCGCTGGAGCCAGCCTGCCAGTCCGATTCGTTCATTCTCAATATTTCGCTGCTGTATCAGTGTCAGGCGCTCGAAGCCCCGCCGCCGCCCAACCTGCGCGATCCTCGCATCAAGGCAGTCTACGCCTTCTTGCCCTTTGGCAAGAGCCTGTTTGGAACGGGTCTCTCGAAAATTGACGTGCCTCTGCTGTGGGAAGCGTCCGACGAAGACTTGCTAACGCCCCTGCTCGAAGAACAGGTTCCCTCGTTTCAGCAGCTTACCCCCTCTGCGCCCCAGGCAGAGCGCTATTTCGTGCTGACCAAAGGACTGCCCCACGCCCGCATCAGCTACGAAATCGCCGGCCGCACGGCTGGCGGAGATTCTGGGTCAGACCGCCCCACGACTCGCCCCTCTTGGGAAGACATCAAAGCCATCTCCGAGCGCTATCACCACGCCCTGACGCTGGCATTTTTCCAGACCCATGTCGCTGGAAATGAGGACTATCGCCCATTCCTCACGGCGGCCTACGCCACGCAGCTTGCGGAGCCGTCTTTTCCCCTTGGCTTTGTTGCGTCCCTCGATGCCATTGAGGATTAGCGAGGATTAACAGATCATGGTTCAGAATTCCCTGATCTCGTCTTCCTTTCTCTGCGGCACAAACTAACTGCGGCAGACACTAAGTAATGCAACTCGTAGTAATGCAACTCGTAATGCACTTCTAGGTCGCCATATTCGCGGTGTCTTGGCGCGACGAGCTAAAACGGGAAGTAGCGCACCGACAGATAGAATCCGTTATCTTGCAGCGAGTCGCCCTGAGACTGGGCATCAATTAGCGGCAGTCCGTAATCCAGCCCCACCACCAGATTGGGCAACGCCTCCCAGCGCAACCCTGCCCCCACACCCAGCAGAAAGTCATCCTCCGGATCATCCAGGTCGATGTTCCACGCATGGCCCGCATCCAAAAATGAAATTAGCGTCAGGCGGTTGGAGTTTCGCAGCAGGGGAAAGCGGGCTTCGAGAGACCCCCAGATGGCGTTGTCGGCGACGATTTGGTTTTGGGCATAGCCGCGCACCGTGTCGAAGCCGCCCAGCCCAATCCGCTCGATCGACAGCAGCGAGTCGGGCGTGAGTTGGGCATTGAGCCGTGCCAGAAAGAGCGATCGCCCCGAAAAGCGCCGCACCCATTGAAACTGCCCCAGCCATTTGACAAACAGCCCGTCGGTGCCGCTGTCGTTGACCGTTGCGCCAAAGGCATCCAGCCCAACGCTAAACTCCGACCGAGCCGCCAACACGCTGAGGCGATCGCGCTCTACCCAGTCTTGAAAAACCCGCAGCGCCGTCACCCTGGATTCGCCATTTTCTGCGCCGCGCGAAAAGCTGAAGGGGCGATCGCCCAAAATGAACGTCTGGCTGCGGCGCAAATCCAGCCCCACGCCAACGGCAAATTCCTGATTCACGCTGCGCGACAGGGGCTGGCGAAACTGGAGCGACCAGGTTTCGGCCTCGCTGCGGATGTCAAAATCCTCAAACGCATCTTCGATAATGCGGCTATCGTTGGTGTTGTAGCTGAGGGTAATCGTGCCGTCGCGGGGATTAACGGGCAGGCTGATGCCAAGGTTGTACAGATTTAGCCCGTCGGTGCGGCCGTAGCTGGCGAAGAGGCGATCGCCCGCGCCCAGCAGATTGCTGTAGCTGGCAGAGACGCTGAACTGCGCCGAGCCAATGCTAGAAGACTGATAGTTGTCTGCGCCGATATTTGCAGAAAACGGCGACGCTTCCTGCAAATTTACCGCCAGCAGGCTGCGGCCGGGAACGCTGCCCGCCGTCAGTTCTGCATCCACCGATTCAATCTGTGGATCAATTTGCAGCAGTTGCAGGGCCCGCTCCAGATCCCGCTGGTTTAATGGTTTTTTTCCGGCTAAGCGAAGGCGCGATCGCACGTAGCTCGGATTCAAACGCTGCAAGCCTGTGATTTGAATATTGTCTTCCAGTTCCCCTTCCACAACTCGAATTTCGACCACGCCACTGCGAACGTCCTGGTTATTCGGCAGGAACGCGCCCGATGTCACGTAGCCCCGATCGATGTACAGTTGCGTGATGGCGCTGCGTAGCGCGACGAGTTCTTCAAACGTCACGTCCCGATTCACGCAGCACTGAATGGCTTCGGCAATCTCGTCGTGCAGGATAGAGTTCCCGGTCACATTAATCTCATCCACCCGAAAGCGCACCAGCGGCACTGCCGGATCTGAAGCTGGCCCTCCCAAACTGGGGTCTAGCACGGGCGGCGACGGCTCGGCAGGCACTTCGACGGGCAGCGGCGGCGCGTCTCGCGGTTGCTCGATGGGGAAAGGGCGCGATTCGGCATCTGGCGGCAACACCACAGGTGGATCGGCCCCGTCGGGAATTGCCTGGGCGACCGCCCGGTGCTGCCCTGGAAACACCAGCACGAGTCCGGCGGCGGCCCACAGCACCATTCCCGTAGCGCTCCCTTCAACAATTGCCCTGCCCATGCTTCGGACGGTTGCCATTGCCTGTCTCATGCATGACTCTCTCGACTCAACGCCAGCCCTTCGTCCATTTGCTTTACCTACACATCTGAGACAAATCCGCCTGAGAAGCGCCTTATCTATCACCCTATCGATACTGAATGCTGTCAGCATAGTAAAAAACCATTGCCTGTAAAATCTACCACTCCAGGTGGCTTCCGCATTCATCCACAGTCATGCTGGCTCAAAATTGATGAATTTTATGAACTTTTGGAATCACTCGCCAAGTTGACGGGTCAATGCCTGTACTGGGCAGCGGGAAACGCTGGAGATCCGCAGCATCAACGTGTCCAGTACATTTGATTAGGCTTTTGATCAGACGCAATGTGCAACTTTGCCGATCCCCCTCACCCTACATCCCTCTCCCAGAGCGGGAGAGGGACTTCAAGCCTCTCTTGCTCCCCTTCTCCCGACCTGAGAGAAGGGGCTGGGGGATGAGGGCAGATTGAACGTTGCACATCGCGTTCTGATTAGACTTCCGGCGGGCAATCCAAAATCGCCACTTCAAACGCCAAGCTCCAAACTCCACCGGGTTCCCTACTCCGGCGGATGCAGCCGATTGGCGATCGCCGCCACGCCAATCATCGGCACCCCAATCAGCAGACAAATGCCCCACTGCTCTAGGCTTAGCGGCGCAGTGGCAAACAGGCGATTCATCACGCTCCACTGGCTGAAGAGAACTTGCAGGGCGATCGCCCCGGCAATGCCCACCAACACGGCCGGAGCCGATGGAATCTGCTGCACCCGGCCGCGCAGCTTATCCACCAGTCCCAGCCCCAATTCGCTGATGCTCAGCAGGTAAAAAATCCGCCCCGCTACTAGCGCCTGGATCGCCATCGTCCGCGCCAGCGCAATGTTATCCGTAGTCTGATGAATCCACTCAAACACGCCAAAAATCACAATCCAGTTGAACAGCGACACGAGTAAAACGCGCATCAGCAGCTTGCGGTTGAGCAGTGGCTCACGGGGGTTGCGCGGCGGACGCTGCATCACCCGCTCCGACTTGGGTTCAAAGGACAGGGGCACGGTCATGGCGATGGAGTTGATCATGTTCATCCACAGCACTTGCAGCGACAAGATTGGCAGCGCCCGATTCAGCAGCACGCTGATCAAAATCGACATCGACTCGCCCCCATTCACGGGCAGCAAGAAGGCGATCGCCTTTAGCAGGTTCCGATAGACCGTCCGCCCTTCCTCCACCGCCGCCTCGATGGAGGCAAAGTTGTCATCCGTCAGGATCATGTCGGCGGCTTCCTTCGCCACCTCCGTCCCTGCCCGCCCCATTGCCGTGCCAATATCCGCCTGCCGCAGCGCCGGGGCATCGTTCACGCCGTCGCCCGTCATCGCCACCACGTTGCCCTTAGCCTGCAATGCTTCCACCAGCCGCAGCTTTTGCTCTGGCGCAACGCGGGCAAACACCGAGCCGTCTTCCACCGCATTGGCAAGCTGCCGATCGTCCATCTCCGCCAGGGCTTGCCCCGTAAAGGCCTGCACCTGCCCATCCCGCTGTAGCCCAATCTGGCGGGCGATCGCCGTTGCCGTGCCAATGTGGTCGCCCGTGATCATCTTCACCTGAATGCCCGCAGACTGGCAGGCCCGCACTGCTCGCACAGCCTCCTGGCGCGGCGGATCGATCATCCCCTGCAAGCCAAGAAACGTCAGGCCAGTATCAATATCCGGCGGGTCAAGCGTGTCTTGGGCTAGAGATGTTGTGGCAAAGGCCAGCACCCGCATTCCCGCCTCAGTCATAGACTCGACCTGGCGCTGAATGGCAGCCACATCCAGCGGCTGGAGTGTCCCACCGGCAGACAAAGCGCGATCGCAGCGCGAGAGAATCGCCTCCACCGACCCCTTCGCATATACCAGGCGATCGCCTTCACCCGTCGAATGCAGCGTCGCCATGTATTGATGTTCCGACTCAAACGGAATGAAATCGATGCGGGGCAATTCTGCCTTGAGCGTTGCCATCTCAAAGCCCGCCTTTTGTGCCGACACAATCAGCGCCCCCTCCGTCGGATCGCCAATCACCTGCCACTGGCCATCGTCCTGCTCCAGATAAGACTCATTGCACAGCAGCCCCGCCTTCAAGCATTCTGTCAGCGCCGGATTCATTGGCTGACCGGACTCCACGGGCTGAATCGCGCCCACTGGACTGTAGCCCGTCCCCGTCACAAAAAACGCCGCCCCGCCCGCGTAGATTTCCTGCACGGTCATCTGGTTTTCCGTCAGCGTGCCCGTCTTGTCCGAACAGATGACGGTGGCGCTGCCCAGGGCCTCTACCGCAGGCAGCTTGCGGATAATCGCATGGCGGCGGGCCATCCGCGACACGCCGATCGCCAGCGTAATCGTTACCACCGCAGGCAGCCCTTCGGGAATCGCGCTCACCGCCAGCGCCACCGCCGCCTCAAACATATCTGGCCAGGGATTGCCATAGCCCAGCCCCACCACAAAAGTCAGCGCTGCCACCGCCAAGATAAAATAAAGCAGCGTTTTGCTGAATTTTTCAAACTTGCGGGTGAGCGGCGTAGATAAGTTAGTCTGCCGCTGCATGAGTTGGGAAATGCGCCCGGTTTCGGTGTCGTTGGCGATCGCCACCACAACGCCGCGCCCGCGCCCAGAAGTCACAAAGCTGCCCGCGTAGGCCATGTTCCGCCGATCCGCCAGCGGCGCATCTTCCGCCATCGGGTCGATGCACTTTTCCACCGCCACCGACTCGCCCGTCAGCGCCGACTCGCTAATCTGCAAATTTCGCGCCGTCACCAGCCGCAAATCTGCCGGAACCTTGTCGCCCGACACCAGCTTCACCACGTCCCCCGGCACCAGTTCTGCGGATGAGATATGTATCGTCTGCCCATCGCGCACCACCGTCGCCTCGGTTTGCACGGTCGCCGCCAGCGCAGCGATCGCGCTTTCTGCCTTCGCCTCCTGCACGTAGCCGATGATGGCGTTAATCAGCGTCACACCCCAAATCACCCAGGCATTTACCCACGATCCCAAAAACGCCTTGACCGTCCCCGCAATCAGCAAAATGTAGAGCAATGGCTGATGAAATTGCAGCAAAAACCGCACCAGCGGACTCTTCCCCGGCGCTGCCTTGAGTTCGTTGGGGCCATACCGTTCTCGCCGCCGGGCCACCTCATCAGCCGATAGGCCAAGACGGGGATCAACATCGAGCGATCGCGCTACGATGTCGGCGGGTTGCGCGTGCCAAGATTGAGCTTGCGACTTTTCTAGAGTGCGAGTCATAGGCAATTCCAAATCAAAATCTTAAGTTCACCAAATTGAAATCTTGAGTTAAATCGAGGCAACTGCTCCCACCGAAACTTACGCCTAAAACAGGGAAAAACAATCTACCGCCAGCCAGAAATTTCAACCCCCAACCTCGTCTGGATCTAACAATCTGGATGTAACAAAAAGACTGGGAAGCATGGAAACTAAAATCAGTGTATCAACCCGAAACCTCGAAACTCATGTATTAAAATCATGCATCAAAACTTATGTATCAAAACCATGCATCAAAACCATGAACTAAAACTGATGTATCAATTGACCATAGCGGATGCTGCGGGCAAAAACTTTCATGACAGAAACTAGGGCTAGAAATCGCTGGGTCTGGATCATTGGGCTGGCTGGCGGCGTGTTAGGATTTTTAATGCAAGTCCTCATACGCAAGGCTTTTGAGGAACAGCTTCTATCCAAAACTCTGCCGCTTATACCGGGAGTTTTCCATCTCACTTATCTGAAAAATCCTGGTGCTGCTTTCTCATTTTTTGATTCAAACTTGACTTCCTGGACACTCTGGCTACGACTGATTTCAATGGGAATCATTGCTGTCGTAACGCTGCTATTTAGCAGATTTAGAAAAGAGATGATTCTGCCCCTGCAAGTGGGATTAGGACTACTGCTAGCTGGGGGGATCAGCAACACGGTCGAGCAAATTTTATACGGCGACATTGCGATCTACCTAGATTGGCGATCGCCCCCGCTTCCTATTTTCAACTTAGCAGATATAGCCGTCAGGCTGGGAAGTATTGTTACAAACATTTCCATCCTGTATTGGCTACTTTCAGCCCTCATCCGACGATTCCGCTAGAGTAATTTCTTAACAATCGACAACAATCGACATCACTGGGCGTTGCAAAAACGGAAACTTCTGGTTATCCATAGAAAATTCCCTGTTATCGTTCAAAAGTGAGTCAATCTTGGATTGACCTTGAATTGACCTTGGTAGGACTTACGCAGTTGGACGATTTCTCGCGGGCTGCGTCCACGAAAAATCGTCCAAAACCCAGAAAATTTAATCGCAAGTGCGTAAGTTCTACTTAGGTTGAATTTGGGTTGACCTGTTGATGAATGCCTGGTTACTGATGCACGGATGTTACAGATGTTAACGATGAAAAAGACTATATTTTCCCGATGGGCGGGTGTGGGGTTGGGCGTGATGCTGCTTGGTCAGGGCGTTGCGGGGGTGCTGCCGAGGGCGACGCTGGCCCAGGCAGGCGAAGCGTGGTATAACTGCCTGACCCGCGAGGTGTTTACGCCGGAAAAACGGGCCTGGTGCGATCGCCTCAATATCGCCCTCAACGCCAGCTACAGCGTCCCCACCCTGGGCGAACAGCCGCAGGTCGGCGTGATTACTTTTCAAAATGGGCAGTTTGAAGATCCCAATCGGCGGCTGAATGCTGTGCTGTCTCGGCAGCAGGGACAGATCGCATTTGGCGACCTAGATGGCAACGGCCAGCAAGATGCTGTGATGATCATGGCAGTGAATACGGGCGGCTCCGGCATTTTCGTTTACCTCGCGCCGCTGCTGAACCTGGACGGGGCGATCGAGTCGCCGATGCTGGCGGGGCTAGGCGATCGCATCCAGGTCAACCGTGTCCGCATTCTGGACGACGGGCTAATCAGCATCAACATGATTATTCAAGGCCCCAACGATCCCCAGTGCTGTCCGACGCAGGAAGTCACGCAGTTTTATCGCGTCATCGACGGTTCCGTGGTGCAAGTGCCACCCTCTGGTGAGACGCTGCCCGCCCCCCCAGGCGCATCGACGCTCCCCGACGGCACCACACTTTCCTTCTTCCAAACGCCGGGTTACGCCGTGCGCCTGTTCAGCCGCAGTGGCGCGATGCGGATGAACCTGTTCAATCGGCAAACGGGACGGCTGGAGCTAAACGGCGTTCCCGTCACGGCCACAACCGATGCAGACGGCACAACCTACGCCTACGAGGGAGCGCTTTCTGCACGGGTCTGTCGCGGCAATTCAGGAACCCAATCGCTTACGGTAAATGGTATGGTGCAACAGTCATCGCTCGTCACGGGTACGGTTACCTATCTGCCGCGAATTGCGCTGCCGCCCAACGCGCTGATCGAAGTGTCGCTGGCGGATGTCAGCCGCGCCGACGCGCCTGCCCGCATCCTAGCCAGGCAGACGATCGAGTCCAACGGTCGCCAAGTCCCCTTTGCCTTCGCGCTACCCTATGACCCAGCGCAGATCGACAGCCGCTACACCTACGCGGTGCAGGCCCGAATCGCGGTAGACGGGCAGTTGCGATTTATCAACACCACGCGCACCAGCGTTATTACCAACGGCAGCCCGACAGAGGGCATTGAAATCGTGGTCGATCCAGTGCAGCGTTAGCACAGCCCATAGGTATTAGCCCGGCAGTGTTGGATTTGGCAATCTGAATCGCCCTCCTCCCCCAGCCCCTTCTGCCAAAGGAAAAGAGGAGCCGGATCGGAAGTCCCTCGCCCTCTGGGAGAGGGATTAGGGTGAGGGCAGATGTAGTGACAACAGTTGCCGACCACTGCCGACAACTGCCGACAACTGTGGGACTTCCCGCTATTTCAGTTAGAAGATTATGGTTTGGGGCGTTATGGTTTGGGGCGTTACAGCAGGACGGGTTGCAAGATTGCGGGGCATCGGTTTCTCAATCTTCAATCCTGCGTTAAGATTCTCAATGTCGAGATAAATTTGCAAGATGGAGCAAGACCGTCTCGATCACATTCTGATGCAGTGGCAGCGAGAATCGCCCCAGCTTAACGCCGCGCCGCTGGCCGTGGTGGGGCGCGTGCTGCGAATTGCCCGTCTGCTGGAAAAACACCGAGAAACGGTGCTGGCAGCGTATGGGCTAAACGTGTGGTCGTTTGACGTGCTGGCCACGTTGCGCCGACAGGGCCCGCCCTACCAGCTCAAGCCGACCGATTTGTACAGCCTGCTGATGCTGTCGTCGGGGGCAGTCACCAACCGTATCGATCGGCTAGAGCAAGACGGCATCGTGGCGCGGCTGCGCGATCCGGGCGATCGCCGGGGGGTGATTGTCCAGCTTACCGACAAGGGCATCCGGCTTTCCGATCAGGTCATGCCTGTGCTGTTTGAAAAAGAGCAGGCAATACTGGCGCAGTTTGCCACAGAGCAAGAGTGCGAGACGTTGGTTCGGCTCTTGCGACAGTTCCTTGTATCCCTGGAGCGATCGCTCGATGGATGACCCCAATCCGCTGGTGGGCACTTGGACGCTCGTTGCGATTCGGGCGATCGCCCCGGACGGCAGCGTTGACCCCGAAGCCTACGGCCCCTCTCCCGTCGGTCGCCTGACCTACACCGCCGACGGCCACATGACGGTTCTGTTTGCCCAAGGCGATCGCCCGCCGTTGAGCCATCCCCCCGCTTCCCCCTTCCAGCTAGAAGCCGTGCCCCTGCCAGAACGCGCCCAGGCGTTTTCCAGCTTTAGCGCCTACGCCGGAACCTACACGCTGGCAGGCAACACCGTCACGCATCATGTGGCGATCGCCTCCATTCCCAACCGCACTGGTACAGACTTGGTACGAATCCTTTCGCTGGAGGGCGATCGCCTCACGCTGAAAACGCTGCCCAGCACAAACTCCGCGCACGTTGAGCTAATCTGGCAGCGGCTTTCATAGGGTCCCTTGCCCCAGCGATCCCTTGCCCTAGCGATCCCTTGCCCCAGCCTCCTTACCCCTTCGCCGCATCTCCGTATGGAATTACTCTGCTATGAATGTAAATAATCGGTGAAATCCCCACAGAAAGCCGTCTCCAAGTCTTGACAGATTGCCTCAGAATTTGCCTGATCTGACCGGCCGAGCAGTGTAAAAGCTGACATGGAAATGCGCGATCGCCAAAGGGGGGCAATCATGCCGATACAAAATAATCTCGATATGACGGCATTCAATGATGATGATGTGTTGTCATTTCGAGACGGCACCGTTCGAGTCGCTACGTTACGTCATGTGCTGGATGTCGCGCTCAGTTCCAAGCTGCCCGATGCGCTGGCAGATTCGCTAACGACGCAAAAAGCCCTATTTGGGGGCGATCGCCAGTTTCGCAGCAGCAAAGCCTGGATGCGTCAGGATCGCAACTGGTTTCAAGACGGCATTGATTGTGAAGTCTTGCAGCTTGGCTCGGCAGGCTGGCAGCAGGGCAAACTGCGGCTGCGGGTGACGGTCGAATTTGTGCCCGACGAACTCACGGCCCAGCCCGTCTACACCGACTACGCCGAAACGCCCGAATTCATTGACCTGCCGCTGCTGCCCGACGAGACAAAGGCCAGCCTTGGGAACGCCTATCGTCAGGGTCATCATAGTCATCGAAATGGTCATCCAAACGACTACGGGAACGGTCACCTGAACGGCAATGGTCATCAAAACGGCAATGCCTACACGAATGGAGCGGGTCTCTAACCCGGCATACCTCTCTACCCCCTGCCCCAGGCCCCTGCCATCGGTTTCGCGGTAGGATCGATAACAAGGATCAATGGTTCTCAGCCATTCTGCTTCTCAGCAATTTCGGCAAGTCATTGATCCACGCCGTAATTCCGACCCATGTTTATGAAACCACTCACCGACTGGGGATTTAGCCGCGAGGACTGGTGGCAAGGCAAAAAGGGCGAATATTGGGTCATCGTGCAGGCGGTGCTGCTGCTGGGGCTGCTGATTTTGCCAACCGTGCCTGTGCCAGGGCTGGTGATTGAGCCGCCGTTGCGTTACGGGCTGTGGGCGATCGCCGCTCTGTGTGCGCTCACTGCCGCTATATTTTTGGGCAAAGGGCTGCTGGACTTGGGCCAAAGCCTGACCCCGCTGCCCTACCCGCGAGAGGATGGGCAACTGGTGCAAACGGGTGTGTACCGCATTGTGCGCCATCCCATCTACAGCGGCGTGATTTTTGCTGTGCTGGCGATCGCCCTCTATCGGCTCAGCGGGACGCACCTGCTGGCGGCGCTGGTCTTCTTTATCTTTTTTAACGCCAAGGCCGCAAAAGAAGAAACCTGGCTCCAGGAAAAGTATCCCGACTACGCCGAGTACAAAACCCGCGTCAAGCGACTGATTCCCTGGGTATATTGATTCCCTGGGTATATTGCCCCTCCACATCCGCCCCACGGCTCCACACACAGACTCAACGCCAGCGCTATACTCAGGATCAGTGCGGATTAGCGCGGATTAGTGCGGATTAGTGCCTGAGGGTCAAGATTTCAGAGTGAGGTTTTCAAACATGGCGCGTGGGTTTTCGGAACAGGGATTTTGGCGATCGCTCCAGCGGGCAGCCCTCTACGCAGGGCGCGAAGTCGTCGAAAAAGCGCTGACGCTTTACTTTGCCGCCCAGCAGCCCGAAACCCCCCTCTGGGCTAAAACAGTGATTTACTCTGCTCTGGCTTATTTTATTCTGCCGACAGATGCGATTCCTGATTTTGTCCTGTTCACAGGTTACGCAGATGACCTGAGTACATTAGCCGCCGCCCTGGGCGCAGTGGCCCTGGCCATTACGCCCGAAGTCAAAGCAGCCGCCAAGCAGAAAGTAATCGACTGGTTTGGCGATGGCACTGAAGCGCCTAGCGACTCCGTTTCAGAAGCAAACGCAATTCGCGAAATTGTCATCGAGTGATGCTCTACATCCCCCAGATACAGGGACGACCGCCGCATTGACTTGACGTTTGAGTAATGCGGGCAAGCAGGTCAACGGGTGCGCTCATGGGGCAGATTTGGAAAGCGTTTAGTCTACACTCATTATATTGAGTAAATATTGGGCAATGTATTGGGCAATGTATTAGGCAATTGGGGTTGGGCAACTCGCTGCCCACGCTAATTAGAATCTTGCCCATCGCGCTTTTGGATTCATGTCTCTAAACTCTACCCCCTCGACTCCATGGAAAGACCTGCCCCGCCAATACTTTCAGCGGGATTTGCTGCCGCTGCTGGCGGATTTGCGGCTGGCGATTGTGCTGCTGCTGGCGATCGCCCTTTTCAGCATCTCCGGCACGGTGATCGAGCAGGGGCAATCGCTGGCGTTTTATCAGGAAAACTATCCCGAAAGCCCGGCCCTGTTTGGCTTTTTGACCTGGAAGGTGATTTTGGCGGCAGGGCTGGATCACGTCTATCGCACCTGGTGGTTTCTGGCGCTGCTGATTCTCTTTGGCTCCAGCCTGATCGCCTGCACCTTTACCCGCCAGTTTCCCACGCTCAAGGCGGCGCAAAAGTGGAGCTATTACACCCAGCCGCGCCAGTTTGAGAAGCTGGCCATGAGCGCCGAAGTCGATGCCGCAACCCTCGATGAGCTGGAGCCGCTGCTGCAACGCAAGGGCTATCGGCTATTGCGCGAGGGCGATCGCCTCTATGCGCGGAAGGGACTTGTTGGACGCATCGGGCCGATCATCGTCCATGCCAGCATGATTCTGGTGCTGCTGGGGTCGATTTGGGGCGCAATGACGGGCTTTTTTGCCCAGGAGATGATTCCCAGCGGCGAAACCTTCACCATTCAAAATATCTTCGATGCGGGCCCCTGGGCAGCGCCGCAAATTCCCAAGGACTGGTCTGTGCGCGTGAACCGCTTCTGGATCGACTACACGCCAGAGGGCAACATTGACCAGTTTTATTCCGACCTGTCGGTGCTGGATGCTGCGGGGCAGGAAGTGAAGCGCAAGACCATCCACGTCAATGAGCCGCTGCGCTATAGGGGCGTGACGCTCTATCAAGCCGACTGGGCGATCGCCGCCGTTCGTGTGCAGCTTAACAACAGCCCGATTTTGCAAATCCCGATGGGGCAACTCGATACGGGCGGCGCAGGTCGCCTCTGGGGAACCTGGCTGCCCACCAAGCCCGACCTCAGCGAAGGCGTATCGCTGATCGCCAAAGACCTGAAGGGAACGGTGCTGGTATACGACCAAGACGGGCAACTGATTTCCACCGTGCGGGCGGGCATGGCGACCGAAGTCAACGGCGTGCGGCTGACCATTGCCGAACTGGTGGGCAGCACGGGGCTGCAAATCAAAGCCGATCCGGGCATTCCCGTCGTCTACACGGGCTTCGGGCTATTGATGATCAGCGTCCTGATGAGCTATGTATCACACTCGCAGGTGTGGGCGTTGCAGCAGGGCAAAACGCTCTACGTCGGCGGCCGCACCAACCGCGCCCAAGTTGCCTTCGAGCGAGAAGTGCTGGAGGTGCTGGATTCCCTCAGCGCAGACCCACAGCCTGCCCCAGTTAAGGCTTAGCGCCCATGAGGCTTAGCTCAGAGAGGTATGCAAGATTCTAAAATGACGACTCCAAAACCAGGCAGCGCGATCGCCCTCCTGCCCCCTACCGTGTTGCTCGATCGGCTGCTGCAAGACTGGCTCCTAGAAGACATTGGACGGGGCGATCGCACAACGCAATCCCTATTTCCCAATGGCGCTCCCCAGGGCCAGGCGCAGTGGGTCGTCAAAGAAGCGGGCGTAGTGGCGGGGCTGCCGATGGCGGCGCGAGTATTTTACTTACTCAATCCAGCCGTGCAGTTCAAGGCGCTGGCGCAGGATGGCGAGTGGTGCGATCGCGGTCGTGTCATCGCCCAAATCATCGGCCCGCTGGATGCCCTGCTGACGGGGGAGCGTGTGGCGCTGAACCTGGCCATGCGGCTAAGCGGCATTGCCACCCTAACGAGCAAATACGTCGCGCAAATTGCCGACCTGCCCGCCCAACTGGTAGACACCCGCAAAACCACGCCCGGCCTGCGAGTAATGGAAAAATACGCAGTGCAGGCAGGCGGCGCGGTGAACCATCGCTTGGGGCTGGACGATGGCGTGATGATTAAAGATAACCACATTGCGGCAGCGGGGAGCATTGCAGCGGCGATCGCCCGGGCGCGGGCCCGCATTCCTTATCCGCTGACGGTGGAAGTGGAAACCGAAACCCTGGAGCAGGTTGCCGAAGCCCTTGAACATGGCGCAGACATTATCATGCTAGACAACATGCCCGCGGAACAGATGAGGGAGGCAGTGCGGATGATTCGCCGCACGAACCCGCGCATCAAAATCGAAGCATCGGGCAACATTACCTTGGAGACGATCCGGGCGATCGCCGAAACTGGCGTAGACTATCTTTCCAGCAGCGCCCCCATCACCCGTTCCTCCTGGCTGGATCTGAGTATGCGAATCCACACCCCTGACCCGACCCGCTAGCCGACCCGCTAGCCGACCCGCTAGCCATCTCTGCCATTCCGCAAACCAAGCGGCCCGTAAAACACGCCCTCCTGGTTACGGAAAACCTCCCCTCTGTTGGCATGATTCCAGCCAGCAAAAACGGTAGGATGTAGCTGTCGCAAGGTAAAACGACATGCAAAGCTCAGATAATTCAGATAAGCGAAAAATTCTTTCAGCCCTGTGTCATGGGTCGATTTTTATCAACGCCCTGGTTGTTTCCATCGGCATTCCCATCGCTATCCTGCTCGTTTCAGACGATCCAGTGGTCAAGGAGAATGCAAAAGAAGCCATCAACTTCCATATCAATATGTGGCTATGGTGGCTAGTTGTGGGGGTGCTTTCTATCGTTTTGGTCGGTTTTCTCCTGTTCCCAATCCTGGGGCTGGTCAACTTGATTCTGCCCATTGTGGCAATTTTCGCCTGCCTTAGCAATCCCGAAACGCGCTACCGCTACCCGTTCATCCTCCGCCTAGTGTAAGCTTGGCCAGTTCAAGTTTGCAGATTTCCAGGATGCGGGATGCTGGTCAGCCACGGTCACCAATTTATCTACACGAAAACGCTGAAGACGGCGAGTACCTCTGTGGAGGCTTACTTTGAGCCGTTTTGTGTAGAAAAGGGTGCGGCAAACCTGGCCCGCGTGCGTGAGGAATCGGTATCGGCGGCGGGCATTGTGGGCTATCGCGGGCCAGGCAAGCCAGAAGGCTGCCGCTGGTGGAACCACATGCCCGCCGCCCAGATTCGGGAACAGTTGGGCGAAGACCTCTGGACGCGCTATTTCAAGTTTTGCGTCATTCGCAATCCTTACGAAAAGGCGATTTCAGCCTTTTACTTTGGGCGATCGCACGCGCCCTCTGCACCCGATTCGCCCAGCAGCGATGCCGCCGCCTTTGAGCATTGGCTGATGACGCACGGCCCGCCCATCGACCGCAACAAGTATTTGATCGACGGACAGTTTTGTCTGGATGAGGTGATTCGCTACGAATCTCTAGCGGCAGATCTGGAGCGCATCTGCGCCAAGCTGGGAGTGCCGTGGCATCCGGAGGCGCTGCCCCAACTCAAAACGGGAACTCGACCCAAAGCGGCGATCGCCCACGCTCTCTATACCGACCAATCCCGGCAACTGGTGGAAACCGCCTATGCCTTTGAGCTAGACTACTTCGGCTATCAGTTTCCAGACGCTTGAGCGCTGGCTGAAACCCTCGCTGAAGCCTCCCCCGAAAACCCGTCAGCTAAAACACGTCCGCCGGGTCAGCCGTAATCGCCTTATTCACCGACACCAGCCCCGACAGCGCACACATCATCACCGTCAGCCCCAGCACCAGCACCGCCCGCTCCAAATCCATGCGAACGGGCAGACCTCCCGCCGTTGCTCGGATGGTTAGCTCATACAGCATCAGAGAAATGATGAATCCTGGAATGTAGCCCAGCACGGCCAGGATCACGGATTCCTGAATGACCGTAGTAAACAAAAAGCGGTTGCTGTAGCCCATCGCCTTGAGCGTTGCGTACTGCTTCAGGTGATCCGAAATTTCCGTGTAGAGGATCTGGTACACAATCACCGTACCCACAATGCAAGACACCGCCACGCCCATGCCAAAGATAAAGCCCGTCGAAGTTGCGCCAATCCAATAGTCGCGATCGCGCTCGATGATTTGCTGCTGAGTGAACACCATCACGTCCTTGGGCAAGATTTCCCGGAGGCGATCGCTCACTTGCAGCGGATCAGCACCCTCATCGACCTGAATCAGGCCCAGGTTAATTCGGTTGAGCGGAAACGGATCGAAGTAACGCCGAAAGTTTTGGTCGCTCATGATCAGCGTCCCGTCTGCTGCAAAGCCGCCGCCCAGCGTAAACTGCCCGCCAATCGTCGCCCTGCGTCCATCCGCCTCGGTAACCGTCCCCACCGTCTGCGGGCCATACTCCGGCCGCGAGAGCGTGTCGATCAGCACCGTATCAAATCGCCGCAGCGCCGCCTGGTTTTCCGGCGTTTGCATCTCCGGCATCGTAAACACCGGATCATTCGGGTTAATTCCGTAGACAAACATGGCGCGACTCTGGCGCGTTTCCACATTGCGCCATTGCAGATAGCTCACATACAGCGGCATCACGCGCCGCACCCCCGGCACCCCCGCGGCTTGATAAATTCGCTCAATGGGAAAGGGCTTGGTCGAGGTAATCTCTAACGCTTGGGGCGACACCAAAAAAATGTCGGCATTGATGCGGCTGTAGATCACAGCGGCCGTCTCCGCTAGCGAACCCAAAAAACCCAGGTTCATGAACACCAAAATGACCGCAAACGCAACTCCGGCGATCGCCACCACAAATCGCGTCTTTTCAGCAGTCAGATTCAGCAGAGCGAGGGGGGTACGCATGGGGTTTCTCTGGCCAGCGCTGGCGTAGCATCGCAACACCACAACAAGCGCTTATCTCACATCAATCCGCACATCAACCTGCAAATTTGTCAGCGCTTCCACGGGGCGGCCGTCGTCCAGTTGCACCTTCACCTCCACCACGCGGGCATCGGCATTGGCGGCCGGGTCGTCGTCCAGCAC
>NZ_DVEA01000078.1:0-3321 GCF_015295965.1 Thermoleptolyngbya sp. M55_K2018_002 | reverse complement strand
GTGGCGATTTTGATCGGCGGAATGCTGATGATGTTTACGACGGTGTTCACCACAAAGCGCTAATGGCTGCTGCCGAATTAGCCGTCGCGACGATGCACCCGAAACTCCTGCTCTAGGGTCGGCAGTTCAATATTGTCCTGAGCAAGCTGGGCGATCGCCTCCACATCAGCCAGTTTTTCTCGCAAAATCTCGACCCGATCCTGGAGGCGGGCGCGAATTACTTGCGGCCCGGCGCTGACGCAATCGCTACAGGCTTCTCCACAAATTACGCCCTGGTCGTTGTAGATCACCGCCAGCAGGAGTTGGTTTGAGCCGCTGCGGATGGGGCGAGACTCACGGCCGCAAATCGAGCAGAATACTGGAACGTTGCCAAAATAAATGCTTTGTTCCCAAACGATCTTCACAGGCCTAACCTCGATTGCGTGGCGCTAGATGGCAGACTCAAGCGGGTCTTAGGACGGTCAGAGCCAGCAGGGCCAGACTTTAGCACCCGCCCGAAGACTCGATACGGCGCACTCGTTGACAGGTTGACAGAGCGGCCCCTCAATTCATCCCTAGTTTGTGACCAAAAGCCTAGCCTTGCTGTTTGGTTTAAGGATGTTTTCTGAATCACAGATTTGGGGGTGTAGACCGTGAGACGTTTGAAGAATGGCCACAAAAATTGCCTCACAGGCCAGGAATCCGGTCGCTGCAAGGCAAGGACAGTTAAACGCTACTTATAGTGTGGAGGGCGATCGCCCTCATGACCTCGGTCGCTGTGCCGATTTCTTGGGTGTCCTGTAGCGCGATCGCATCTATCTTAGGGAATAGTCTGGTGATCTGGGTCACAAGTTGCCCTTCAAGTCCGGCGCGGTAGCTATCCAGGGTTAGAATCGGGGAGAACAGCCCAGGATTGCTTTATTTCCTGGGTTTGGAGGCTCTGGATAGAAGATTGTTTTGGAAGATTGGGAGGGATTGGGGGGGGCGATCGCACACAATCGCCCAAAAGCTTTTCTGGAATTAGCTTTACAAAACGTTACTTTGGAATGTGGCTTGGGCAGATTAAATACAATCAGACATTCTGCACCTACATTTAGCTGCACTTATAGCTGCACTTAGCCAATCCTCTGGGATTGCTGAGCCATCGCTGACCTGTTGACCTTTCGCATTTGCCCTCACTCAACCCTGCACCAATCCTGCGAAGAACCCTCTATGCTTAGCCAGATGAAACGCCTTAGCCTGGAGACCGAAGGCCAGTATGCAACCGATGCAGACCTGCAATTTTTGCGAGATTATGCAAAATCCTACGGGCTGCGAGTCGAAACCTACCAACGCATCCAGAGCGCAGAGGCGCTGCTGGTGAGTCAGGTTCAGCAATACATGATGAGCAAAGACCCGACGCTGTTTCAGGGCAGCAACAGTGACCTGACGACGAAGTGGAAGCGAGATACTGTGCGGGTGCTGCGCTATTCTGCCGTGGCGATGCTGCTCAACGATCCGGAAACGCTGCAAGAGCGCTTTCTACTGTGGTTTCAAACCATCATGCGGGCGTTTGGCGCACAGCGAAGCTGCAACGCAACCTACGAAGCTATGCAGCATGTGGTGCGGCAACACCTGACCCCTGTGCAAGCCAGCCTGTTTTGCCCCATTTTGGAAATTAATCGGCATTTGCTTGGCGGCAGCCACGCCTAACCAAGACAATCCCCCCATTGCAAGCTTCCTGGATGAGTCAGTTTGCCAACGGCTCATTCGGGGAACTTTTTAGTGTTTGCAATTTAATGTTTGCAATTTAATGCTTGCAACAGCCTCTTAGCAATGGGACGCGGTGGGGTTTGCTCCGAGCGTCCTGCCACACTAGATGATTTTGAGGATTGTTACGAAGCGAAATGCTGCTCATCCTGAAGCAGTCTGCCGGATTCTGTAAATTTCAGAGGGCGATCGCCCCAAAACCTGGTTTTTTTGTTTCGGGGGGCACGTCCATCCGTGATTAAAGAATATATTGTAGAGAATCAGAAGTAATACGGATGCTTCGCTGGGCTATTGACTCAGGCGACCGTATGCTTGAGGTAATTTTGACGGGATTTTGACTGGGGTGAGGGTTCGCTATGCCAGTAAGGCTTTTTGAGTTGCGATCGCCCGAAGGGGGCGCGGATGGGTTTGGCATGTATTTGGGCGGAGCAGGACAGTCGAGCGCAGCCAGTGGACTCGCGCCAGAAGCGCTGACCCGTCCCCGGTCAAAATCCTGGCGATGGCTGATTGTCGGGCTGACAAGCTGTGCGGCGCTGGGTGGCGTGGCTGCGTCGGCGCTGCTGTGGATGCTGATGCTGCCGCCCGCGCCCGACTGCAAAACGGGTTCCCCCCTAGCTCCCGATATGGAACGGCTGTTTTGCGCTCAGCAGGCGGCTCGGTCGGGCGAGTTGACAGAGTTGCTGTCGGGTCTGGCGCTGATCGAAACCTGGACTCCGGAGCATCCGCTGTATCACGAGGCGCAGCGGTCGGTTGAGGAGTGGTCGAAGGGGCTACTGGTGATCGCTCGCCAGAAGATGAACGCCAGCGACCTGCAAGGCGCGGTGGAAATTGCCCGCAGAATTCCCAAGTCTAGCTCGGTGCAGGCGGATGCAGAGGCGGCGATCGCCACCTGGCAGGGCATCTGGCGGCAGGGCGAGGCGCTGGTGGCGGCTGCCCAAGCTGCGATGAAGGAACAAGCCTGGGGCAATGCCTCGGAGGTGATCCGCGACCTGGGCGAGATGAGCCATCCCTACTGGGGCAACCAGCGGGCCCGGGCGCTGTCGGAGCAACTGCTTGTGGAACGCAAGTCTCGACAGCAGTTTGCCGATGCTCAGAAAACTGCCCAGTCAGGTCAATTGCCCGATTTGGGCAAGGCGATCGCCCAGGCGGGACGGATCGACAAGGGCAGCTATGCCTGGAGCGATGCCCAGCCTGTGCTGAACCAGTGGAGCGATCGGCTGCTGGGCGCAGCATTCCAGCTTTGGCAGGAGCAAAAGTTTGACCAGGCGATCGCCCTCACCAAGCAGGTCGAGGTCAACCCCGGCCGGGCTGAAATGGCGAAGGATTTGATCCAGCTTAGCGAAGCGCGGAAGCTGGCCGTTTCCACCTGGACCAACTGGGTCGCCACGCCGCAGCACGTCATGAGCATGATGGAGGCGATCGCCGCCGCAAAGCAGATCAAGCCCACCAGCGCCTACTATGCCCAGGCGCAGAGCAGTCTAGCAAGCTGGCAGATTCAGCTAGATGGGTTGCGGCAGTTGCAACTGGCCCAGATGACGGCGGGCGTGGGAACTGTGGAGACGCTGAAGACGGCGATCGCCCAGGCCGAAAAGA
>NZ_DVEA01000226.1:0-19307 GCF_015295965.1 Thermoleptolyngbya sp. M55_K2018_002 | reverse complement strand
TAGGGGGATCTTGCACGCTTTGCTACAAACAGTAGGACTTTTCAAACATCCTTTTAGGCGCTTATTTTAGGCGCTCGATCAGGCGATCGCCCACCCGCAGCGCGTTGGCCATAATCGTCAGCGCCGGACTGGTGGCGGAAATCGACGGGAAGAAGCTGCCGTCTACGATATAGAGATTATCGACATCGTGGGCGCGACAGTCGGGATTGAGAACCGAGGTCGCCGGATCTTCCCCAAAGCGACAGGTGCCGCAGGCGTTAGCCACCACTGACAGCGGCATTTCCCCGCTGGGATGGCGGCCGCTCATCTGGAGTAGCGATTTGTCCATGCCTTTTTCCGCCGTTTTCAGCACCTCTGTCCAGCGATAAACGAGACGCTCATGGGGTTCGGTATTGTTCGGCGTATACTCGACGTAAAGCTTTTTGCTGTCTACACGCACGCGGTTGTCGGCGCTGGGCAGGTCTTCGCTCTGCACCCACCAGCCAATGGAGCGGGTCGCCATCTGTTGTAGCCCAAACCCCGGCATCATCTTGGCCAGCACCGACAGCACAGGTGGCGACTCGGCGAAGATAATGTCTTGCAGCAGACCGCCCGTGTTGTAAATGTGCCCCATTGGGTAGTCAAATCCTTCTTCGCCCCAGTAAAAATCGTTGACGTAGACGCTGCGCTGAAACTTGCCGCTGTTGGGCTTGGAAAGTTGCACCACCGACGATAGCCGATGCTTCATTAGGTTGCGCCCGACCAGCCCGGAGCTATTGGCCAGCCCTTGCGAACAGGCTTCGCTGCATGACCGCAGCAGCACTGCCGCTGTATTAATCGCACCGCAGGCCAGCACGATGATGTCGCCCAAAAACAGATAGGGCTGCCCGCCGATTTCAGCTTCAACCGCTTTTACTTCTTTGCCAGAGGGATTGGTATGCAGCGAGGTGACCGTTGCGCTCGTTTTCAGGGTGACGTTGGGATGCTGAAGGGCGGGGTTGATGCCGCTGACTTCGGAATCGTTGGTGGGGTCGTCGGTTTGGCGGGTTAGCGCCATCGGCAGCGAGGCAGGATGGAGGGACTGAGCGGCGATCGCCCCAATCACTTCCTCCATCTGCGGATCGTGCCCTACGGCGGGATAGGGATAGTCGGCGCTGTGGGGCGGCTCGGTGGGATCGGCTCCCACGGTTCCATGCACCTGATAGAGGTTCTCGGCTTCGGTGTAGTACGGTTCAAAGTCAGCGTATTTCACGCACCATTCTGGCGATACGCCCTCGTGATGCGTCATCACTTCAAAGTCACGCTCTCGCATTCGCAGTAAAGCAGCGCCGTAGATTTTGGTGTTGCCGCCGACGGCATACTTTGTCTGGGGCGCAAAGGGTTCCCCCGCAATGTCAAACCACTGCTCCGGCGCGTGATAGAGTTCCTTTTTGAAAATATCGACGTTGCTGCGGTTCTGTTCCTCCAGCGGCATCACTTCGCCGCGTTCCAGAATCAGAATTTTCTTACCTGTGGGTGCGAGTTTTCGGGCCAGCGTGCCGCCGCCCGCCCCCGTTCCCACAATAATTACGTCATAATGCGCGTCGTCGATAATCATGCCTTACTCCTCGTCGCCCCGTTGATGGCGGAATGGACTGCTCAATCGATTTGCGATGCGTACTTTAATCCCCACCTAAATCCCCACCTGCTCTATTTGCGCTCGTCTCTCTAAAACAAAAACATCACTTACAAAAACATCACCGAAACATCACCGAAACATTACCGAAACATTACTGCCAGATGTAGATCAGAATGAATAAGATAATCCAGATCACATCCACAAAGTGCCAGAACAGCGAGGTTGCGTCTACGCCCGTGTGCCCTCCAGCATAGTTATTAGGCACAAAGGACTTGAACAGCATAATCCCCATCAGTAAGATGCCCGTGAGAACGTGCAGCCCGTGGAAGCCCGTCAGCAGGTAAAACAGCCCGCCAAACACGCCATCGGAAAAGCCAAACTCCAGTTCGCTCCACTCGATCGCCTGACCCACCAGGAAGTATGCACCCATCGCCATCGTCAGCAGCCACAGCAGCCGAAACACCAGCAGATTCTCTTTTTTCAGCGCTCGCTCGGCGAAGTAGGCGACAAAGCTGCTGGCCACCAGCACGACGGTATTGATGGCAGGCTTTGAGACCTCTAGCCCCGAAACGCCTTCGGGCAGCCAGTTGGGGGTGGTTGTTTTCACCAGGATATAGCCCGCAAAAAAGCTGAGGAAAATTACGCTTTCCGAAAGCAGGAAGATGATGAAGCCAAACATGCTGTTGCCTGCGTGGTCTTCTTCGTGGGCGTGGGCGGTGTGAGGGGCGATCGCCCCATCCAGTTTTTCGGTTGAGATAGAGCTATCCATAGGCGGGTAAGGGGTTAGAGAATGAATAATCGGCGAATGAGCCAGTATGAGCCAGCAAATGGGCTAATTTACGCAGCCCAGCCTAGCCCTCTTTGAGAGCAGCGGCGTTTTCCACAAGCGGATCAGACTTGCCATAGCCGTAGGGCCCAGACACAACAATGGGCAGTTCTTCAAAGTTCTCAACCGGGGGCGGCGACGACACCAGCCATTCCAGCCCGATCGCCCGCCAGGGGTTGTCTGGCGCAGGCTTGCCCTGCACCCAAGCACCCACCATATTCAAAATGAACGGAATCGTAGACATTCCCAGCAGGAACGCTCCGATACTGGCGACCACATTCCAAAAAGCATACTCCGGCTCATAGGAGGAGACACGCCGCACCATCCCCTGAAGGCCCAGCGGATGCATCGGGAAAAAGTTCAGATTTACCCCAATAAATGCCAGGGCAAAATGTAGCTTACCCAGTCCCTCGTAATACATGCGTCCGGTCATCTTGGGGAACCAGTGATAGATGGCAGCAAACATGCCCATCGTAATCGTGCCGTACACGATGTAGTGAAAGTGACCTACCACAAAGTAGGTATTATTCACATGAATGTCAATCGGTACAGAAGCCAGCATTACGCCTGTAATTCCTGCGAACACAAACATGATGAGCGCTCCCAGGCAAAAGAGCATGGGCGTGTCCAGCCGTAGCTTACCCTTCCAGATTGTGGCGACCCAGGCAAACACCTTAATCCCGGTTGGCACTGCCACCAGCATGGTTGTTGCCATAAACAGCATTCGCATCCAGCCTGGTGTGTTGCTGGCGTACATATGGTGAACCCAAACCAGCACGCTGACCGTCGTGATCAGCAGCGACGACACGGCCACCACCTTGTAGCCAAACAGCGGCTTGCGCGAATAGACCGGAAATATTTCCGAGAACACGCCGAAGATGGGCAACACCATGACGTAAACCGCTGGGTGCGAATAGAACCAGAAGAAGTGTTGGAACAGCACTGGGTTGCCGCCTCTATCGGGATTGAAAAAGGCTGTGCCCGCTGCTGCGTCGAACAGCAACATGATTGCACCCGCTGTCAGCGCAGGCAATGCAGCAAGCTGAATGATCTGAGCGCTGAACACCGTCCACACATAGGCAGGCATCCGAAAGAAGGTCATTCCCGGTGCCCGCATCCGCACAATCGTTGTCACAAAATTAACCGCGCCCATGATGGAAGACACGCCAGAAATCGCCACAGCGAGAATCCAGACAAATTCACCCGTGATGATGCTATCGGTTGGGTTTTGAGTGCTAACGGGGGGATAGGACCACCAGCCAGCCTGAGCCGTGCCTGCGGGCAAGAAATAGCTGGTCATCAGCAGGATGCCGAAGATGGGCACCATCCAAAAGGCGGCTGCGTTCAGCCGGGGAAAGGCCATATCTCGCGCCCCGATCATCAGCGGCACAAGATAGTTTGCCAGCCCCACCAGCGACGGAAAGATCCACAAAAAGATCATGATCGTGCCGTGCATGGTGAACATGCTGTTATACAGCGTGCGATCGATCAGATCCGCCTGGGGCGTAATCAGTTCGGCTCGAATCACCATCGACAGCAAGCCGCCGATGAGAAAAAAGACGAAGGACGTGACCAGGTATTGAATGCCGATAACCTTATGGTCGGTGCTGAAGCTGAAATATTTCCGCCAGTTGTTTTGCGGTTCGGGATGGGCAATCTCGGGAATTGCAATTCCTTCAACGGGGACGTTTGTCATGAATCTGCCTGGGGTAACAGTGGGGGCGAGTGGAGGATTTTAGATTTTGGATTTTAGATTTTGGGTTTTGGATTTTATTTTGGAAGGGTAAGAGTCTGGAGATGGGTTTGGGGACTGGCCTTGCAGGGCTACATCGCTCTCTTGTCTCTCCGACTCTTTCAATTAGCCTTCTGCCAGTGCATTGACCAGTGGTGGCGGTGCGGGGGTGATCGTCTTCCAGCCGCCAAAGCGCTTCAGCCGTTTGTTGGTGTATTCCGAGTAGGCGGGGTTTTCGGCGGGGACGACAGGCTGAGCAGCGGCGCTGGCGAGCCACTGGCGATAGGAATCGGGCGACTCCACTACTACATTGGCCGTCATTATGGCGAAATAGGTGCCGCTGAACTGGGAGTCGTTGAGCCGATAGGTGCCTTCGCGCACAGGCGTAAACTCAAACTCCGTCGTGCGTTTGGGCATGATGTCTTGCTTCAGCCGAAAGGCAGGCACGTAGAAGCCGTGAATCACTTCATCTGCGGTCATCCTCAGGCGCACGCGCTTGTTGACGGGCAGATGCAGGTCGGCGCTGACCACGCCCGCATTGGGATAGCGGAATGACCAGGCCCACTGCTTGGCGTAGACCTCTACCTCCTCTAAAGGTTCGGGTTCCAGGTCTGCGGCGTAGGCTGTGGGTGTGGTGCCTGGCATGTGGTGCAGGTGAACTAGATCCATCGGCCCGCGCACGGCCATCTGCTGATAGGTCTGGTAGCTGTAGGCTGCTAGAAAAAACACCAGCAGCAGCGGCACTGCTGTCCAGAAGATCTCTAATTTAACGTTGCCCTCCATGTGGGGGCCGTCGCTGGTGTCGAAGCGGCTGACGCTCTGGGTGAAGACGGTATAAAGCACCAGCCCTGTGATGCCCAGCAGAATAAATGCGCCAATGGCAGAGAACAGGCTAAATAGGTCGTCGATCAGCATTGACTCGGCCGAGGCTTGGGGTGGCAACCAGCCATAGGCCTGCTGCCCAACCCAAATGCTGGCTGCCACCAGAATCGCGACATACACTCCGATTCCGGCAATGGTTTTCAGGTTCATCGTGTCTCCTTCGCGCTTGTCTCCGCAGCTTAACTTCAGCAGCTTAACTTTAGCTGCTACTTCAGCAATAGGTTGGGGTTCTGTCCTGTTCGCAGCAGTTCGCTGGCGGTGATGTGAACCCCGAACTCGGCGGCTAGCTGTGCGCCTAGCGTGCCGTGGACAAACATGATGCCCAGCACTGCAACGCCTGCGAGTAGGTAGCTCCACTGCACCTGGCGACCCATGTCCTTGCGCCAGGCGAAGCGCTGGAACCCGCGCCACACCGCCATGCCGACGATAATTGCCAGCAAAAACACGCCGCCCACCCCGTGCAGTAGCATGGTGGGCATCGCTTCCAGACCCCAGGCGCTTTTCACGCCTGCTTCTGGCGTTGCCAGCATGATTTCGTAGAAGCCGGCTGCCACGGTAAAGAAGGTGACAATCGCTGAGGCCAGCACGTTATACCAGCCCACGTCGAAAAAGTTGGAGCGCACTGCTGTCAGCGACAGCATCTTGAGGATGGACTTTTCTAGCGGGAAGAAGGCTCCGGCGAAGTCGAAGGCGATGCCGATGATGAACAGGCCCAGGGTGATGTGAACCAGGTTGGGGTGAATTGGGATGCTATAGGGCAATCCGTTGGGGCCAAGCTGTGATCCGATCTGTTCGAGGAGTTCTGGATTCATTTACAGCACTCCCTCGCGAATTGCCTCAACTACGGGCACGGTATGCAGTCCGTAGACCCATACCAGCTTGTCGCCCAGGTAGACCTGCACAAACACTAGCGCCGCCAGCACCAGCCCCGCGCCCAGGTAGGGTATCGGCAGTTTTCCCGGATCGCGCGATCGCAGGATGAAACGCCACGCCGTCATGCCTGCCAGAATTGCCGACAGCGACCAGCCCAGAACTGTGTGGGCGTTTAGCACGGGCACTACGGCATCGTAGGGTTCTGCCAGCCCTGCCTCGACTTGTCCAAAGATGATGGCGATAAAGATTGAGAGCGTGGCAAAAAACAGGTTCCACCAGCTCACCTCATAGAGGCGGGTATTTTTGGTGAAAAAGGCGATCGCATCACACAACACCGCAAACAGCGCCATCGCGATCACAAAGTGAACCACGATGGGATGCATGGTGTCGGGATAGGGCAGGTTGTGGTCATTCAGTGGAGGCAAGCTGAACTGCATGACTGGCGGAAACCAGCTAAGTGTCAGCAGTGGAGGTATTTTAAGCATCGCAAATATCAAATCCATTGCGTTCTCCGGACATGTAAACCAGGATCGGGGGCGGACCCTTGGAAAAACAGTAAATGAAGGAACAGTCAAGAAAATTGAAAGAAGATCGTAAACCCACTTGTGGTTTCAACCTGTGGTTTCAATGAGTCGGTTGCTACGGTTTGCAGTTTCAGGATTCAGGCAACCCCAGATGCGTCTGAAATAGGCTGGGGCAAGGCTTGAGAAGTGAGCGACGACCCCACGGGTACTGTGATAATGCGAGAACCCCGCTCACGGGTCAAGTAGGTCCAGGTCCATTGCAGCAGCACCGAAAGCTGATTCTCAAGCTGATTTAGCACGGCAACGTGAACCACAAGCCAGGCCAGCTTTGCCGGAAGCCCGCTCCACTGAATGTTGCCGACCTGCATTACGGCAAACTTGCGCCCGATGGTAGCCATGCTGCCCAGATCCACGTAGCGGAAGGGAGGCAGTGCGGGTTTGCCGCAAACGCGGGCATCGATCACCTGTCCTGCATAGCGACCGCTTTGCATGGCTGCCTGGGCCAGGCCCGGAACGGGCTTGCCGTCGGATTCCATCTGGGCGGTGTCTCCGACCACAAACACGTTGGGATACTGCGGCACCGAGAGGTCTGGCTTTACTGTAACCCGTCCCGCCCGATCCGTCTCGGCGTTGAGCCACTTGCCTGCGGGTGATGCCTGCACCCCAGCTGTCCAAAAGACGTTGCGGCAGGGAATCCGTTCTCCAGCTACCGTTACGCCGCCCTCGTCGATATCTTCAACTCGGCAATTCAGCCGCACTTCTACGCCCAGGTCTTCCAGTGCTTTTTGCGCTTCGGCGGAGAGGTGTTCTGAGAAGGCAGGCAAAATGCGCGGGCCGGCTTGTACCAGGATGACGCGGATGCAGGCGGGATCAATGCGGCGGAACTCTGATTTGAGGGTCAGCCGGGCCATTTCGGCAATGGTGCCCGCCAGTTCTACCCCTGTGGGGCCTGCGCCCACCAGCACAAACGTCAGAATATCAGAACACTGCTGCGCGTCGCCTTGAAGTTCGGCTTGCTCAAAGGAGCGCAGGACGCGATCGCGGATTTGTACAGCATCCAGCACACTTTTTAGCCCTGGCGCGATCGCCGCCCATTCGTCTTTGCCAAAATATGTCTGCTGTGCGCCCGTTGCCAAAACCAGATAGTCGTAGGGCAACGTGCGATCGCCCATGAAGACCAACTGCCGTTCGGGATCAACACCCGTCACCTCGGCCATGGCCACAGTTGCATTTTTTTGCGATCGCAAAATTTGACGAATCGGGGACGCGATATCGCTGGGCGAAAGCGTCGCAGCCGCTACCTGATACAGCAGCGGCTGAAACAGGTGATGATTGGTGCGGTCGATCACCGTCACCTGCACCGGAGAGCGAGCTAGGGCCCGCGCTGCCTCGATGCCAGCAAACCCGCCCCCGACGATGACCACGCGGGGAAGCGTATCAGGGCGATCGCCCTTTATATCGGCCTTCATATCGGACTTCGACGCTGCTTCCGTTAAGTCTGTTGAAATAGTTGAAATAGTACTCATAAAATCCTAGAGGAGCTGCCTAAAGACCTGATGATGCTCGTGCCTGAACAGCAAACCGACTCAAAGAACCGACAGCCAAACCAACCGCTCAAATGCGTCAGAATCTCTGGATTATCCCGATAGCCCGCATTGTCTATCCTGTTGCTAACCTGTTGCTAAACTCGTATACCAATTCGTAACAGCGGGCTCCGTTTTTGAGAGTATTATGCAATGTGAAATGAGCGGAGCATGTATTCCTCATCACGCCAAAGTATTGTTACAACAAGGCTTTGTAGAAATTTAGGAATTGCTTAGGAATTGCTAAAACCTGAGAGCATGTCTCTAAAGCTTTAGACTTCCTCAAAATTTGGGTTTCTACAGATCGTCGGTAGATCGCATGATGCCATCCTGGTTTTCGCTATTTCTAGACCTGGTTAGAGGGGCGATCGCCCTTGATCCCCAGAGCTTCCTACGCCTACAAGCCTCACCCGATGGCGAAGCGATCGCCCTCTGCATCATCCTGCTGGCTGCCTTCTCGCAGTCCCTAGCCCAGAGCATCATCCTGTTTATCAACCGAGTCAGCCCCTTGCGATTTGTCATTAGCCTGCTGATCAGCACGCTGCTGTTTGCCTTTGGCTGGCTGTTTTGGGGAGCCAGTACGCTGGTCGTACAGCATCTTTTGTTTACTTCAGATGCCAGTTGGCGACAGGTCGGGCTAACGCTCAGCCTTGCCTACGCACCGCAACTGCTCAGCCTCTGGGTGGCGCTGCCCTATTTCGGCGTGCCCATCTACATCCTGCTGTCAATCTGGACGTTTCTGGCGTTTTTGACGGGTATGACCACCGTGCTGGGCATCGACACGTGGCAGGCATTCTGGTGCGGGGCGCTGGGCTGGCTGGTGGTGCAGGTGCTTCAGCGCACCATCGGCCGTCCGATTAACAATGTCGGGCGCTGGATGCAGACCGTCGCTGCTGGAACGCCCCTGATGCGAAACCTGGAAGAGTTTCAGCGACAAATGCTGCGATAAATGCTGCGATGAAGTTTGACCGTGGCAGAGCAGTCAGGACGAAATTTCTAACCAGAGATATACGTCAAACCGAGTGGACGTTTGTCACAGTGAAGAATGAGTGATTTTAAGGAACTTCTCCACTCGCCCTGCTCCATTGCAACGATTTGCGAGGATTCTATCTGAGGATTCTATCTACAGAGTGGGGCAATGTTCGCGGTCTTCTATCTGCGTGGTCAGGGCGATCGCCCTCACGAAAGGCTACACTGCAAGCCGAAAAGTCAAGTACAGCCCATTTGTAAAGAACTGTTTAGTCAAAGTTAATCTGAGTCCTGCATCCCTTGCAGGTCAATGCTTTTCAAGCATCCGCAGGTGCATCTAGCGTATTTTAAGGCAGACAAAAGTTTAAAAATGCAGGATAACGGATACAGAGGCCTGATCCAAGGGCTTGAGATACGAAGCCTGACTAAGCCTGACTCACAGACCAGACTGGCAATCTGTTCCGAAGAATCCTCGTTGCTCTCGGCAAAGCCGATCTTAATCCAGTTTCCTTGATGCAATTTCCCTTGATGCAGTCCTGCTGCACTAATGTTAAAGATTGACTGCCTGGCCGTCTGCAAACTGCCTCGGCTGCGGATGCTGATCTCAATCAAGACCTTTAATCCCTGTTTAGTCATGGACAACACCTTGATTCAATCTTTATTGGAGAATTTGAAAGATCCTGATGAATCAATTCGCGATGCTGCTACGCACGAGCTTTGGCGGCTCTGGTTTACGCAAAAGGGTGCAAGAGGGTTAGAACTGCTGGAGCGCAGCCAGACGCTCATCGATGCAGGCGAATATGGCCATGCAGAGCAAGTCTTGACGGATGTAATTGCTGACCTGCCCGATTTTGCCGAAGCCTGGAACCGTCGGGCCGTGCTGCACTACATCTGTGGACAGTATCAAAAGTCTCTGGCCGATTGTGAGCAAGTGCTGGCGCTAAACCCGATTCACTTTGGCGCAATGCATGGGCAAGGACTCTGCCACATGGCGCTGAAGCAATATATGGCGGCTATTCACGCCTTCCGGCAAGCGCTGGAGATTCAGCCCTACGCGCTGGAAAATCAAAAGATGATCCTGGAATGTACGGCAAGGCTGAGCTAGAACTGCGGGATCGGGATTTTGGATTTTGGATTGGCGCTTTTGGATAGCCAATTCTTGGATAGACAATTCAAAGACTTCGCAAAGCCTTCAGCGCAGAGTGTTCAGCGATTTCGCAGGTGGCCCTGTTTGAGGAGTCTGCGTGGTCGGATAGATAGTCGGATCGTCGGGGTCAGCGCTGGGGATCAGGCGGGTGAAGAGGTGAAGGAATCGCCGATCGCCAGTCTGGTTCCATTGGCCCAGTCCCAGCCGCTTTGGGGGCGTTTCCCAGACGGCTGCACAGTCAGCAGCAGCAGCAGCCCGTCCGACGTATTCACCAAAACGCCGTGATGCTTGAGCAGCCCGACGATCGTGCCGGGGGCTTCGGGGGCGGCGAGGCGGGGCTGCCAGTCTACCCGGAGGGACTGAACCGAGTCGGGGATGGGCGAGTCTGGGGCTGTGAGAGTACCTTGAGCGGCTGCCCGCGGAAGTGGGTGAGGCAGTTTGGGTAGAAACCGCGCACCTGGTTATGAAGGGCGATCGCCCCCCGGTTCCAGTCCAGCCAATAGTCTTGCTTTTGGATCAGCGGTGCGTAGGTGGCCTGCGCGTCGTCCTGCGGGATGGGCTGAACCTTGCCTTGGTCTAGCCCCAGCAGCGTGTCGATGAGCAGGTCGGCTGCCTGCTTTGCCAGCACCGTGGCGAGGTCGTGGGCATGGTCAAACCAGCCGATGGGCGTGGTGGCCTTCAGCAGCATGGGCCCAGTGTCCATGCCTGCATCCATCAGCATAGTGGTGATCCCCGTTTCGGTTTCGCCATGATACAGGCTCCACTGGATTGGCGCAGCCCCGCGATACTTGGGCAACAGTGACCCGTGGGCGTTGATGCAGCCGAGGCGGGGCATGTCAAGAATTTCGGGGGACAGGATTTGTCCGTAGGCGACGACGATGAACGCATCGGCCTGGGTGCGGCGTAGGTTTTCCAGGGTTTCGGCATCTTTTTTGATGCGGGCTGGCTGCCAGATGGGCAGGTCGTGCTGGAGGGCGATCGCCTTGACGGGAGACGGAACTAGCTCACTGCCGCGCCCCCGTCGCTTATCGGGCTGAGTCACCACTGCCAGCACCTCAACGCCGGACTGACCGAGCAGTCGCTCTAGCGAGGGCACTGCAAACTGCGGCGTACCAAAAAACACAAGACGCATGGCGCAAACCAGAGAAGGGGCGATCGGGTGGCCGTCGGGCGGTCGTGGGGGCTGGGGCGTTTGCCCCACAACTAGTTCACAACTATTTCACAATTGTTTAACGACGGTAACGGCGATAACGATCATCACGTTAATGACCATCACGGATCATCACGACCATTTCACGACCATTTAACGACACGTTGGCGCAGGCTCCAGGTTTGACAGTCCTTGGCGCTGCTGCCCTGGCTTTGGAGCGTTCGCTCAGCCGTGTCGATTCACTTCCTGTTGCAGCCACTCGTCCACAGGCTGGCCGTCTTTGCGGCGCAGTTCTACATCAGTCATCATCACCAGGCCAGACTCCGGGGGGGCCGGATACTGGCGGAAGGAGATTTCGTAATCATCTGGGTTTTCGTTGCGCTCTCGCAGCCAGTCTTGCACTTTGGTGGTGGCAAAAAAGCCCTGTCCGTCCTGGAACATGCGGCTAATCTGCATTTGCAAGGTGTAAGGCTGGAAGCGTGGCATTGGCTCTAACGTCCCTTTTGATGACGAGGTTTAGCGCTGACGACGAATCTCAACGATGGCCTGACGAATCTGGGCGGCGAGGTTGGGATTGCTCTGCTGCATTGCCGTAATCTCGTTGAACCGTCCAATGGTCATGCCATTGCCTTGCACCACCGTAACAGACTGGGTGCAAAAGTCTGCCACAATTTGGCGGATATTGCGGGGCAAACTGCGGAGGTCGTTGGATTGGGTACACATCAGCGAGGGCAGGGGTGCGCCTGCGCTTTGAATGGCCTGCACTGCCTGCTGTCGATAGGGTTCGATTTCCAGCACTGAGGCCGCATAGCTGCGAATTTCGCCAGTAGAAACGGCTGCCTGGGCCAGGGCTGCGTTGCTCAGTTTGACGGAACCCGTCGAGACCTGAACATCGGGAACCCAGCCCAGCAGCAGCCCCGCCAGAGACAGCGCACCCGTCAGCAGCGGCATGGTGAGGCGGCGCTTTGGTCGAGAAGGAATCAAAAAGTGAGTCATAGGAGTTTTGAACAAGCCTGTAAACACAAGGAAGAATGGTTAATGTTAGGCGTAACCTGTTTTAGCCATCCGCTTATTCTGAATTATTTTATGCGAGGGTTGTTCCTGCGATCGCCCAAGTTCGCCCAAGTTTTAGAAGGATGCTCCATATTTTTTGATGCAAGTAGGTTTTTGGCCGATTGCCCGACGAGGCCCTAGCTGCGCTGGCCGGAGCCGCTAAACACCTGACAGAGTTCAATGACTTTGCTTTGCATCAGCACGCGCTCGTCTGCACCGTGTTTTAGCCCGGCTTCGAGCTGGAGCAGCAGCGGCAGGCTTTGCTGCAATCGATAGAGGGCGATCGCCCGCACGTCTTGCTGCAAAAAGTAAATGCGCTTGGGGTTGGCGATGTCGGCGGCACGGGCGATCGCCGCGTTGTCTCGTTCACCCGATTCGGTCATGAGCTTGACCCACAGCCAAGTGCGAAACTGCCCCACCAGCGTCGCCACGATTCGCAGCGCAGGTTCATTGCGGGCAAACAGGTCAGCTACTAGAGAAATGGCGCGACCCGTGTCGCCCAGGCGAATCGCCTCAGCCAGCTTCAGGCTGTTTTGGGCAGAGGCGCTGACCAGTAGGGCGATCGCCCCTTCGTCGATGGGCTTGTTGCCGCCTGAAAAGAGGTGCAGCTTTTCTAGCTCGTTGTGCAGTCGGCGAGTATCGTTGCCAATCGCCTCGGCCAGCAGTTGGGCCGCGCCAGGGGTGAGCTTTATGCCTGTGGACTGGGCCACCTGGCGCACGCGCTGCACGATCTGGTCGGTCTGCCAGGGGGCGATCGCCGCAAATTCGCGAATCTCGGCATGTTTTTGCAGCAGCTTGGTGGATTTGGCGCGGCCGTCGGGCTTGCTGCTGCTGGTCAGCAATAGCACGGTGCTGTCGGGGATCTCTGGCAGCGTCCGCGATAGCTCCGCCAGCAGGTCTTCTGAGCAACGCTGGCAGAGGGTTGTTTCCGCCAGCCAGACCAGCCGCTGCCCCATGCCGAAGGGGGGAGTCATGGCTTGGTTGAGCGCCTGGATCACGCCGTCGGGCTGCTCTGGGGGAATCTTGTCGTAGTTAAAGCTGGCCCAGTTGGGATCAAGCGTGCGATCGCGCAGATCTTTCACGGCCTGCTGCATGGCGTATTCGTCATCCCCCCAAAACAGATAGATGGGCATTGGGTCAATGGGTTTTCAATAATTTAAGTAACTACTCAGGCTACCGTTCGCCCTCATCCCCTAGCCTTTTCTCCCAAATGGGGAGAAGGGGGACGAAACCCTGGTCTTAGCCCTTCTTCCGCTCTGGGAGAGGGGTTGGGGTGAGGGCATCCTGAGTAGTTACTAATTTAATTAATTTTCAAACTTGTCAAGCGGAGTCCTGCCAGCCAGGGATTTCAGGTCAAGGACGGGCCGTGCACTATAGGGCACGACCTCACAGGTCGATCGGCAGCGTTACAAGATTTTTCCAGAAGCGGCGTGTCAAGAAAACACAGGCTACAGTTCTTGATGAAGGCATACAGTTTTTTGCGTTTATTCACCAATCCCTATATATGGAATTTGTATAACAATCTCACGGCACATCTAGTAGTCTAGTTAAGCTGGTAAAAAGAGGGGCTGGCTTTGGGCAAACTGCCTGCGGCCAGTGCTGCTGTCTCTGGGGCTGTTCTGGGGGCTGTTCTGGGGGCTGTCGCCCTGCCTGGGGCTGTCGCTCTAGAGAGAGCTTGAGAGATCCTATGGAGATCCAGAGGGGATCCAGAGACCTGATACCTCGCTAGCCGCCATCTGCCAAGTCCGAACTGCTGAGGGAGCGCTGGGTGTTGTTCAGTCTGGAATCGTCTAGACCTGCAACATCTCAGGCTGCAATGTGTCAGTCCGCAACCATCAGGGTGGGGTCGCTGCATTTTGGGCAATTCACCTGGGAGAAAAGCAAACGTGGAAGTCGTGCTAGAAACCTTTTGGACCGAAGTATTGGAGCAGCTCCAGCTAAAGCTGAGCCGCCCCACGTTTGAAACCTGGATCAAGTCTGCCACCGCAGAGCAACTGGACGAGAATACCCTCGTCATCTGCACGCCCAACCCCTTTGCCCGAAGCTGGCTGCAAAAGCATTACTTAAAAATCATTCACGAGGTTGTTGAAGAACTGCTGGGGCATCCGGTTGAGATTCAGATCACCGTGCGCCACGGAGAAGACGGGGAAGGCATGGTCGATCCGGGAGACATGCTGTGGCCCATGCCCACTGAGGCGCTGACCGAGCCATCGACTGCTCCCAAGCAGCGCCCTAAGCCCTCTGACCTAAACCCGCGCTACGTTTTCTCTCGATTTGTGGTGGGGGCAAACAACCGTATGGCCCACGCGGCCTCGCTGGCGGTGGCCGAGTCGCCGGGGCGCGAGTTTAATCCACTGTTTCTCTGTGGCGGGGTGGGGCTGGGCAAGTCGCACCTGATGCAGGCCATCGGGCACTATCGCCAGGAAATCGACCCCGATTCGCGGGTGTTTTATGTGTCTACCGAGCAGTTCACCAATGACTTGATCACGGCCATCCGAAAGGACAACATGCAGAGCTTTCGGGAGCAATATCGCCTGGTGGATGTGCTGCTGATCGACGATATCCAGTTCATCGAGGGCAAGGAATACACCCAGGAAGAGTTTTTCCATACGTTTAACACGCTGTATGAGGCGGGGAAACAGGTGGTGCTGGCGAGCGATCGCCCCCCCAGTCAGATTCCCCGGCTGCAAGAGCGGCTGTGTTCACGCTTTTCGATGGGGCTGATTTCTGACATTCAGCCGCCCGATTTGGAAACGCGCATGGCAATTTTGCAGAAAAAAGCAGAATACGAAAACATGCGCCTGCCCCGCGAGGTGATTGAGTACATCGCCTCTACCTACAAGTCCAACATTCGAGAACTGGAGGGGGCGCTGATTCGGGCGGTGGCCTATGTGTCGATTTCGGGCTTGCCGATGACCGTGGAAACCATCGCGCCCGTGCTGAACCCGTCTAATGACCAGATCGAGGCTTCTCCAGAAGCCGTGATGATGGCTGTGGCGGAAACCTTTGACGTGCCCATCGAAGACCTGAAGGGCAGTTCCCGTCGCCGTGAAATCAGCATTGCGCGTCAGGTGGGCATGTTCCTGATGCGGCAGCATACCGATCTCAGCCTGCCCAAGATTGGCGAGGTGTTTGGCGGCAAGGATCATACGACCGTCCTCTATAGCTGTGAGAAAATTGCTCAGCTCAAGGAAACCGATGTGGAACTGTCGCGGACGCTGCGCCAGTTGAGCGATCGCATTGGGTTGTCGGGATCGTCCAAGAGTTCTGCCCGCTAGCCCAAATGCGATGAGGGCTGTGGGAGCGGTGGGGGAAAGACGCGAATGGGCGATCGCCTGCTGAATCAGTATCGGGGAGCGCTGCTGGGGGCGGCCCTGGGCCAGGTGCTAGGGGCAAACGCACAGGCGCAGGGACAGCCGGACTGGCGGCAGGTCGAGCGCTGGGGTTTTGATCCGCCTGCGCCGCATGACTCGCCACCTGATCTAGCGGCAGGGCTGGGGAAATCTGTGCTAAGCCTGGGCGAAGGGTTGATTCATCGGCCCCAGCAGTCGGTGGTGCTGCCGTCGGCAATTCTGGGTCATCCTGCCGCGCTGGCGATCGCCACGTTGCCCCTGGCGCTCTATACGCATGACCATCCCGAACAATTGCGATCGCACTTGCAGCGGCTGAATGCGCCTGCGTCGTCACAGTCGGTGGCGCTGGCCGTTGGGGAACTGGTGTCGCAGGCGATGCACGCCGACCAACTGCCCCGGTTGCTAATCGAACGGGCGATCGCTGCTCAAGACTTACTGCCCATTGCGCCGGATCTGACGACTGCGCTTCAGCGGGTGCATATCGCGGCTCAGCAAGACTCACGGGCGATCGCCCGTCACACCCTGTTTGCCGAAACGCCAGCGGAGTATTTGCCGCTCTGTCTGGCGCTTTACTGCTTTTTGTCTACGCCGAACGATGCGGCGATCGCCCTGCGACGGGCCGCGCAAATCAGTCCCTCACCGCTGACCTGTGCGCTGGTGGGCGCATTCTGTGGAGCCAGGAACGGCAGCAGCGGACTGCCTGCTACGTGGCGCGGGCAGGCGCATCGGGCGGGTAGTATTGCCGCCCTGTGGGGAATTCCAGAATCAGCGATAGATTCGCTGGCCGCCATGCTTTTCGCCGCCTGGGCCGGGATTTATGTGCCCACGCTTCAGGGTGGCAAACTCCCCCATCGGGGCTGGGTGGTCGCGCCGGCTGGCAAACTCCGTCCCCGCTGAGGTCGGCAGGACGGTTACTGAGAGTGGGGGGCGTGTTGATGGAAAGAACGAAGAGGGAGGAGGGAAGAACGAAGAGGAAAGAACGAAGAACGAAGAGGGAAGAACGAAGAGGGAAGAGCGGAGCGGGAGGACGGTTACCGAGATTGGGCGGCCCGCTGGCGGAGTGCCTTTGCGGTAGCGTCGTCGGGGTCGAGTTGGAGGGCCTTGTCAAGCGCGATGACTGCATCGCTGTAGCGGCGCAGCGTTACCAGGGCAGCACCCCGCGTCCTCCAGGCTTCGGGCGAGTTGCGAAAGAGTCCAATGCCTTTGTCCAGCGCCACTAGCGCTTCCGAAGACCGACCCAGCTTTTGCAGCGCCACGCCCTGCTTGACCCAGCCGTTCGCGTTTTCGGGATGCTGTTTGGAAACAGACTCATACACCTGAAGTGCTTCATAGGTGCGGTTTTGCAGTAGCAGCGCGTCCCCCTTGCCCAGTTGCGCGGCGGGGTCGTTTGGGCGATAGGCCAGGGCATCGTTGCAAGATACGATGGCTTCTTCAGGGCGCTGCAAGGCGTTGAGCGCCTGACATAGCCCCACGTAGGCTTCGACCAGCTTGGGATCTAGGGCGATCGCCTCGTTATAGAGCGACAGCGCCTCGTCCGGGCGATTGTCCTGTGCTTTTTGCTGGGCCTGGTTTAGCAGTGCGGCTGCCTGTTCTGTCGGCGTGAGGGAGACCGCTGGGCTAGGGCTGGGCGACATTTCGGGACTGCTGACGGGGGTTGCTGGGCGATTTTCTAACCAGCGCACCACCAGCCAGGACGAAAGCGACGTAGCCGTGGCGATCGCCACCACCGCCGACAGCAGCACCAGCGGAGTCCACCGGAGCATCTGCCAGGAGGAACTGGGTGTAGAGGGAGGTGCAGGAATGGCCCCCGAATCGTCTCGCCGAGGAATCACGTCGGTCAGGACGTTTGTGTGATCGGCTGCCTCGGTCGATGACTCCACCCACTCAACGCGAGTCACTCGCGTCGGATCAGCCTGGGGCTTGATCATGGTTTCATCCAGCGACAACGGCGGATGAATCTGCGTGCCGATATCGTCCTGCGTTGCCTCCCGCAGTTCCATTGGGGCCACGACCGATCCCGACGCGCTGCTACTGCCCGCGCTGTTGGGATAAACCAGGGATTCTGTCAACGCCGTGGGCGTGTCTGCGATTCGAGCGGGTGATGCTGAGGGCACAAACTCTGGCGGCATGGGTATTTCCGCTTCGACTGGGATGGTTTCCAAGGCCGCCAGCGCTTCGTCGGCTGTGCTATAGCGATCGCGAAAGTCATACCGCACCATGCGATCCAGCACCTCTTTGAAGGCTGGACTGGCCTGGGGCGCAAGATGCTGCCACTCCAGTTCTCCCCGTGTGTCTTCCCCCAGCCGTCGCGGATGCACTCCTGTCACCGCCTGCACGCCCAGCACCCCAACTGCGTAGATGTCGCTGCTAAAGCGGGGTTTGCCTGCAATTTGCTCGTTGGGCATGTAGCCCTGAGTGCCAATGGAAATCGTGAGGTTGGTGCTTCCGGCTTCTGCGGCCTGGGCGCTGACCTGTTTCACTGCGCCAAAGTCGATCAGCACAATCCGCTGGTCGGCCCGCCGCCGAATCAGGTTTGAGGGTTTAAGGTCGCGGTGAATTACCTGCTGCCCGTGGACAAATGACAGCACTTGCAGCACGTCCTTGAGCAGGGCGATCGCCCGTCCCTCAGACCAGACCTGCCCCTCCACCAATTCGCGGGCAATGGACTCTCCTTCAATAAACTCTTGCGCCAGGTAAAACTCGCGGTCTTCCTCGAAGTGAGCCAGTAGCCGGGGAATTTGGTCGTGATCGCCCAGCCGATACAACACTTGGGCTTCGGTCTCAAAACAGCGTCGCGCCATCGATAGCGTGTCGTCGCTGTTGATCTGGGGCTTCAGGTGCTTCAGCGCACAGCGAGGATGTCCTGGCAGGTGCAGATCTTCTGCCAAATAGGTGCGCCCGAAACCGCCCGTGCCCAGTTGCCGCAGCACACGATAGCGTCCACCCAGGGGCTTATCCGAATTGAGAAGCGGAGTCGAACGGCTCATTCAGCAGGGTTCATCTTGCATAGACGGGCGGCAGCGCAGAGTCGCCACTCCCGATATATAGATATTCCGAATCGGCTGGGACTGGCAGACTTTCAACCGGGTGCAGCCTCAACCCGTCGCGATTCTAAGCCTAGAGCAACATGGCTCGATCAGCTTGTCAAACGCTTATCCTTCTGACAGGAATTCGGTTAGCAACTCGACCAGTGACCCAACCGACAGGTTAGATGCGCCACAAAGTGCCAGACCCACGCCGTGGGAAAGAAAACGACCGGGAAGACCAGCTAACGGGTCACCCGGAACAGGCCAAGTACCTGATGGCTACTGACTTATCCGGGATATCTCAGATGCACCTACTTATTAGTTATACACAAGTTCGCACGTCTGGTTCGGATAAACCCGCCTAAAAGTCGAGCGATCGCCCACCAGCATACCTTTCAGCCGTAGCCCTGTGGTCAGTATTGGGCTGGAATGTCTCCTAGCGCGATCGCCCTTTTTGCAGGCGATATCCAACGCCCAAAACCGCCAATAGCCCTAAAACGGCTGAGGGTTCGGGCACGGGTTCTGGTGTCGGGGTCGGAGTTGGTGTGGGTGTTGGGGTTGGCGTTGGCGTTGGAGTGGGCGTGGGTGTCGG
>NZ_DVEA01000348.1:0-3352 GCF_015295965.1 Thermoleptolyngbya sp. M55_K2018_002 | reverse complement strand
TGGGTGCGCCCCATCTTCCTGCCTACGCCGACGGCAGTGGTGCAGGCTGGCCTGGCGCTGGTTCAAGAGGGACTGGTGCGCGATGTGTTGGCCAGTTGCGGGCGGGTGCTGGGAGGCTTTGTGCTGGCGGCGGCGGTGGGCGTGCCGATGGGCATTCTAATGGGCACGTTTAGCAGCATGGAGAGTCTGTTTGCGCCGCTAGTGGGCACGGTGCGATATATGCCAGTGGTCGCCTTTGTGCCGCTGATTGTGATTTGGGTGGGGCTGGGGGAATGGTCGAAGGTGCTGATTATTTTTCTGGGCGTGGTGCTGTACAACGCCATCATGGTGGCAGATGCGGTGAAATTCATCCCCAACGAGATGATCAATGTTGCCTATACGCTGGGGGCCAAGCGGCGCGACGTGCTGTTGAGGGTAATCATGCCTGCGGTCTTTCCCAGCATGCTGGATACGCTGCGGGTGAATATTTCCGGCGCGTGGAACTATCTGGTGATTGCAGAATTAGTAGCAGCACAGAGCGGGCTGGGCTTTCGCATTGTGCAGTCGCAGCGGTTTTTACAAACCGATAAGGTGCTGTTTTGCATTGCCATCATCGGCGGCATCGGGCTACTGCTGGACTACACGCTGCGGGCAATCTCGCGCCGCCTCACGCCCTGGGCTGACCAGACCCGCTGAGCCAGATAAAACGGCTGTTTCTGGGAATGGCCACAGGGATTGCCCTTTCCTCTATTGCAATCATTAGGAAATCTTCAGATGGAATCACGGGCGATCGCCCCCTGGATTCTTGACGGCATCTTGAAGTTAAGGGACACTAACAACAAGAGTCATTACTATCCCTTCTACAACGTTTAGTTACGGTTTATCTCCAATTGACTCGATACATTTCTTTGGATTTGACCCAGCTTTTGAGCAGATTGCCTGGTTTGGACTTCAAGAAGTGTTGAGGGTCTGAGCCTTTAAAGAGCGTTGCGTTTTCCGAAAGCCTATTGACTTCGTTGGGCTTGCAGGGAAGCAAGGCAATTTCGAGGCGGATGTCGAGGCAAAGGTGCAAACTTTGGCTTACTTTGGCTTAAACGTTCGTTCGATTTAGGATTCGCTGAACGTATGGAAACGCTGGAATTCATCATCTATCCCGATGGTCGCGTGCAGGAAAAGGTGACGGGCATTGTGGGTGCTTCCTGCGCCGAGGTTACCGCTGCGATTGAGGCACAGTTGGGGCAGGTGGTGAGCCAAGAGCCAACGTCCGAGTTTTTTGCACAACCGAATACGATTTCTTCGACCCAATCGCAGTCAGCCTTCAGCGAGTGGTAGGCTGAGTTTTTCACTCCAACTTGCCGATCCTTGAGAGTTTCATCACTGTCGCTCCGCTCCTTTTGTTCTTTGGTTTAGTTAGAAAACTCATGTCACACTTTAGCCAAATCAAAACTCAAATCCGCGATTTAACCTCTCTCCAGCAAGCCCTGACCGATCTGGGCGTGGAATGGAAGGCTGGCCCCCAGCCCGTGCGGGGCTATCGCGGACAAACCCACCAAGCTGAGGTCGTCATCGAGCAGGACAATGGCTACGATGTTGGCTTTAGCTGGAACGGTCAGGAATATGCACTGGTGTCTGACCTGCAATATTGGCAGCAGCCCCTGTCGGTCGATGGCTTTCTGCGCCGCGTGACTCAGCGCTACGCCTATCACACGGTGGTCAAGGAAACGACCCGCCAAGGCTTCCAGGTTGCCGAAGAGCAGCGCCAGTCCGACGGCTCGATCCGGTTAGTGGTGCAGCGCTGGAGCGCCTAGATTTTCGAGCAATCCGCAGGACTGTGAGGGGTCAGCCAGAGCGCTGACCTTTTGCGTATCTTCGCGCCTTTTGAAGTATTTTGAAGTGCAGTTTTACAGGAAAGCAGGTTGGGCCCGATTGGGGCGATCGCCCTGTTGCGCTGACCGAACCGAGGTGATATGTGATATGGACGAATTCTCTTCCTCAAATCCGCCGTGGGATTCGGCAGATCCGACTGGACTGGAGCCAGAACTGGGCGGCGACTGGCGCGACTCGCCTGATCGCACGGGCTTTGAGCCAGAACTGGGCGGTGCAGTTCGCCAGAAGGGGGTCTATGTGGATGAAGTGACCTGCATCGGCTGCAAGCACTGCGCCCACGTTGCTCGCAATACGTTTTTCATCGAGCCAGACTATGGGCGATCGCGCGTTATCCGCCAAGACGGCGACCTGGAAGAGGTCATCCAGGAAGCGATCGACACCTGCCCGGTGGACTGCATTCACTGGGTCGATTACACCGAACTCAAAAAGCTGGAAGAGGAGCGCCAGTATCAGGTGATTCCCGTCGCAGGCTTCCCGGTCGATCGCTCCCTGATTGCGGCAAATATGCGGCGGAAGCGGGCCGCGGCAAAGCGACGAAAGGCAGAGTGAGCGGGAGTTCGTGGGAGATAGCGGGGGATAGCTGGAGATAGCTGGGGATAGCCGGGGGATGGTAGGTAGCGATCGCCCCACCGCTCCAGCCCGATCACATCAAATTCAGCGGATCGACATCAATCGTCAAGCTGACACTCGTCGGGACGTGCGATCGCAGCGCTTTGAGCATGTCTCGCTCTGCATCCGAAAAGGTGTCGGCTTTCAGCAAAATCTGCCAGCGGTAGCGGTTGGCCACGCGGGCGATCGCTGCTGGGGCCGGCCCCAACAGATCGATCTGGGGAAGTTGCTGGCAAATTTGAACCGCGAGCAGGTCTGCCGTGCGCTTGACAGCGGCATTGTCCAGTCCACTAAGCCGCAGCAGCACCAGCGATCGATAGGGCGGATAGCCCAAGCTCTGGCGATGGGCCAGCTCTTGCTCGGCAAAGGGTTCGTACTGCTGTCCCTGCACGGCCTTAATCACCGGATGCTCTGGCGAATAGGTCTGCACGATCACCCGCCCCGGTTCGCGGCCGCGCCCTGCCCGCCCCGCCACCTGAAGCAGCATTTGAAACGCCCGCTCGCTGGCGCGATAGTCTGCTAGGTGCAGCAGCCCGTCTGCTGCCACCACGCCCACTAGCGTCACCTGGGGCAGGTCGATGCCTTTGGTCAGCATTTGCGTCCCCACCAGCACATCCGCCTCGCCCTGGGCAAAGCGGGTGAGGAGGGCCCGATGGCTGCCTTTGGCGCGGGTGGTGTCGCTGTCAAACCGCAGGCAGCGCAGGTCAGGCAGTTCAAGGGCGAGTTCCTGCACGACGCGCTGAGAGCCGCTGCCAAAGTGTTTCAGGTAGGGCGATTCGCACGCAGGGCAGCGATTGGGGTGGGTTTGCCCATAGCCGCAATAGTGGCAGCGCAGGGACTCGTAGCCCTCTGCCTGCGCCTGATGGTAGGTCAGGGA
>NZ_DVEA01000243.1:0-3358 GCF_015295965.1 Thermoleptolyngbya sp. M55_K2018_002 | reverse complement strand
GGGGATCTCTGAGTGCTTAACATTACAGGCGATACCTTTTCAAACACCCTCTGAGAGGGGCACAAAACTCTAACTTTTCTAGGGTGGCGCGTACCTCACCCTGCAAGGAAATGCGATATGCCGTTTCAAAAGGGATTGCAAATGCTCGATCCCCATTAGCCACTCATTATAGAAGCGATATGAGCGTCAGACGGATGAAAAACGGGGTAGAGCAGGCTCTAGGAATACCTTGCCAATTGACTTACATGCAAGCACACGGTCAACAAAAAATTGGCTGGGCGATTCCACTGTTGTAACCCTCACCCTGAATCCCTGTCATGGGATTTTGTCAAGGGTCGCCACACAACTCCAAAGAGGGACTTTCAATCCGGCTTTCCTTCTCCCTTGTTGGAAGAAGGGGTTGGGGGATGAGGGCAAACTTGCAGAACTGGGATGCGCCCAATTGGCTTTGCTGACACGTTGGATCAAGAAGGCTGGATCTGGCTGGATCTGGCTAGCTCTTAAGGAGGCATCTGCTCAGGGACTGTGCCAAGCACCTGTACCATCAGACAGATGACAAACAGCCAAGCCTGAGCAGGGCTTCGGCAGGTTTACAGTGCCTTGGACGGGCGGCAGAGTATAACGAAATATTAAGCCTCGCCGCAGATAAATTAAGCAATTCTGCGAAATGTCGGGGCTTCTAAGCCGACATCTCTAAGATTTTATGTCAGTAGGTTAAAAGAAGTTGAAATTTTGAGACCAGGACACTATACTGGCGACGGTTTAGTTTTTTGTAACTACAGTTACATCTATTCCTAGAGAGAGAGGAGGTCAGGAGGTTGGCAAGGAGACGTAAGCGTAAGAGTCGTCGCCGCCTAGAGGGGCGTAGAATCCTGGAGTTGGTGCCTCAGTACAGTATTGAAAGTGGCGAAGATAAACCCGTCACGGCTGCTAGAAAGTTCATTCAGGCTGAGGGCATTGCGCCACCGGCCTTGCTGCTCGTCAAGCGAAACGAACACACCACCGATCGCTATTTCTGGGCAGAGAAGGGGCTTTTTGGGGCGCAGTATGTTGAGGAAAACCATTTCCTGTTCCCCAGTTTGCGGCTGTCGGAAGATGAGTCCGATGAGCTTTCACTCGCTTCAAGTCGGTAGTCTCGCTTCGGTTCTCAGCTAGCGCAAGTGGTTTGAATCGTTCATCCGCATCTTCAAGGCTCTTGTAACGTTCAGGTGTCGGGCGCTGTTCAATCAGTGTAAGCGGCGAATAGCTAGATAGTTTAAATAAATAGCTAGAGCCTGCTAACCCAATTGCAAGGATGCTCAGGGCAGTTTGGATCAGAACCTGTAAAGCTGCAAGCGCATGAATTGAGACAGCTTAAAGAAAATCAAAGCAAGCGGTTTTCAGATTTCATCAGAAATTGCTGGCTTTTTCAACTAGTGGGACGCGGAGCTATGCATTTAGCTCCGCTTTTTTTTGGAGCTTTGGGGCTGAGGTTGGAGAAGTGGATTGTGGGCGATCGCCCAAGCGTTGAACCAGGAGTTCACTACGTTCGCGTTTTAAGTTGAATATGTAAGTTGAGTATTAGTTGGGTGTTAGCTGGGTAGTAGTTGGCTATTAAGTTGACACTAGGGATAACACCGTTACCCGACAGTCGGTGTATTTTATGTAACTAACAGGCATTTTTTGCCCGAATACGATGAAAACCGTTGCAAAGCTTTACGATTTTACATCTCGCTCGTAGGCAAGCTGTCCGGCAATATAGGTCGCGGCGATCGCCCGCTCGTCTGCCAGGATCATTGTGGCAAAGACCGAATCCGCCATTTCCTGAAAATCAGCGGGCACGGCAACGGGGTTTCGCTTTGCCAGGATCGGTGTGGATTGCAGATCTAGCGCCACCAAATCAGCTTCTTTGCCCACCTGGAAGTTGCCAATTTTGTCGTCTAGCAAAAGCGATCGCGCTCCCCCCAGCGTCATCATGTAAAACGTCTGAAACGCAGACAGGCGATCGCCCCGCAGTTGGGTCACTTTATAGGCTTCGCTGGCCGTCCGCAGCATCGAGAGGCTCGTACCGCCGCCCACATCGGTCGCCAGCCCCACCTGCACAGGCGCTTCGGGCGATTTGGCCTTTTTCAAGTTGAAGAGTCCGCTGCCCAGAAACAGGTTCGACGTGGGGCAAAAGGCGATCGTCGCGCCCGACCGAGACAGCCGCTCAAATTCGGAATCGCTGAGCTGGATGCCGTGGGCAAAAATCGAGCGATCGCGCACTAGCCCAAAGGATTCATACACATTCAGGTAATCGGTACACTCTGGAAATAGCTCCAGAGTAAACGCTACTTCTTTGAGATTTTCTGACAGGTGCGTGTGTAGATAGACATCGGGAAACTCCTCCAGCAGCTTGCCCGCCGCCCGCAGTTGCTCTGGCGTAGAGGTGATGGCGAAGCGCGGCGTGATGGCATAGAGGAGGCGATCGCACTTGTGCCAGCGCTCGATCAGGGCCCGACTGTCTGTATATGCGCTCTCGGCTGTATCCGTCAGATACTCCGGCGCATGGCGATCCATCATCACCTTGCCCGCCACCATCCGCAGGTTGCGCTGCTGCGCCTCTTCAAAAAAGGCATCCACGGATTCTGGAAACACCGCCGCCAGCACCACAGCCGTCGTCGTGCCGTTTTTTACCAGTTCCTCTAAGAAAAAGGCCGCCACCTGACGAGCATAATTCTTGTCTTTGAACTTTGCCTCCGTTGGAAACGTGTACTTATTCAGCCATTCCAGCAGTTGCTCGCCGTAGGCCCCGATCATCTCCGTCTGGGGGTAATGCACATGGGTATCGATGAATCCTGGAACCAGAAGGCGATCGCGCTGATGGGTCACAGGCACATCGGGATACTCCGCCCGCAGCGTGGCATAGTCGCCCAGCGCCTTGATACAGCCGTTCTCCAAGACCATCAGCCCATCGTGGATGTAGCGGACGCTTTCTGGCTCCGGCACGTAATACGGATCATCCAGAAAATCCAGAAACGCGCCCCGAATGGCATGAAGCGTCGCATCGCTAGAAGGCGTAGCGTAGGCAGTGGTCATAGGACAAAAAAGTCGGGAATCGATGGGCAAGGGGCAGGAGGGGGTAGGTTTCTAGGTTCAGAAACTGCGAGGAACGCAGCCCGGAATTTTTCCCCCCGCAGCAAACGCCTATGCCCAGATTAAGGGGTTTTGCACAGACTGCTGTAGCGCTGCTAGCAGTCGGGCGCTGAAAAACCTCGCCCATCAGAAACCGGGCAGCGAGACCGATCGCGCCTGCAAAAAGGCGCGTAACTCTTCGCGGGTGGGCAGGGAGGGCTGTGCGCCGGGTCGCGTCACCGAGATCGCCGCCGCCGCAGCAGCC
>NZ_DVEA01000296.1:0-3360 GCF_015295965.1 Thermoleptolyngbya sp. M55_K2018_002 | reverse complement strand
AGTCCCCAGATCGTTGAAATAAGCGGCAACGTTTCAGTCCCCTTGCGGGGAAGTGGTGGTGAAAGGGTGCCGTCTGAAACTTGCTCCTGGCAATGGCTCGTGAGCGGAAATCGACGGTGGTCATTTTTGGGGTTCAAAAACGACTTTTCTCCCTTAAGACCTTGAATTTCTAGCGTTTGAAATGCCCACTGAATAAGGCATCGACGCTGGTCAACGAAGCTATGCGGTTTTCAAGGATCGGTGGAGATGGGACGATGCCCTCTTGAACCCCATTAACCCGGATTGGCTTCTAAAAGTCAAGCGCTAGAGGATAAAGAAAAAAGAAAGCAGCAAAAAGGGCGATCGCTGATGAATGACTCATCTGGCGATCGCCCTTTTTTGTCGGAGCGTCTTGAGCTAGAGCGGATTGTCTCTGAAGATATTAGACGATGTAGGCTCGCGGCGGCGGCTCTGGTGGAGAACTACCAATCGTCAGCGCTTTGGGCAGGCTATCGGCGGCGATCCAATAGAATCGCACGTTGTCTTCGGCGGGTTTGACCTGTCGTTTGACCTTTTCGTGGAGCTTTTTCATCTCTGCTAGGGAAATGAAGCACTCAAATACGCTGTATTGCACCCGCCGTCCGTGACCTTCCAAAAAGGTGGCCAGCTTTTGGCGGCGCTTGTCGTCGGGGATGTCGTAAACTACCAGGACTAGCATGATGGTTTGGAGATAGATTATCAATCAGCGCTGAGGTGGTTTGGATAAGGGCGATCCCCCTTAGCCCCCCTTGAAAAAGGGGGGAAGCGATCCTCCCTAGCCATCCTTGGAAAAAAGGGGGGAGGCGGTTTAGGTGGCTCGGATAAAGGGACGGTAGGGCTGGGAGTTTTGCAGACAGCGCTTGTATTGCTGCACCTGGAGCTGGATGGCTCGGCGATAGGAGACAGGCTGCTGCACTGCGGGATGGGCGATTTCCTCTGAAATGCGCTCCTCAAAATGTTTGAGAAAGACTCGGCGAGCAGTGGGGTTTAGATAAATTCCACCCTCGGCGTTTGGGAAGGTGAAATCGGTGGGGCGCAGAATTTTTTTGTTAATCAGCACCATCACCAGGCTATCGACAATGGGCGATCGCCATTCTTCCATCAGGTCAAACGCCAGGTGTGGCTCCTTGCGGTCGGAGCGGTGCAGATTGCCCAGGTAGGGATTTAGCCCTTCGGCCAGGATGAGGCTGAGGACGTTGTTAAACAGCAGCGTGTAGCCAAAGCTGAGCAAGCTGTTGACGGGATCTTTGGGCGGGCGGCGGTTGCGCTCCGTCAGGCTAAAGCCGGGATTGGTGATCAACTGCCCCAGGGCGGTGAAATAGAGCCGGGCCGATGCGCCTTCGTGCCCGCGCATCACGTCCAGATCCGTCGTCTGGGTCAGCGCGGCGATGTGCTGATCAATGCGGTGGATTTTGGCACTCAGCCCTTCTACCTTGCGCTTGCGATTTAGCCGCAGCAGCAGATGGCGCGAGTTGGTGAGCTTGCCATGCAGGATTTGCTGCGCCATTTTGACCTGAAAGCCGGGATCATGCCGCCGCCCAAACTGGGCCGCCTCGGTGGGCAGGTCACAAAACTCGCTGCTCCAGAGGTGCCCCTTATAGTCTCCGGCGCGGCTCATAAACACAACGGGAATCTGATGTTCCAAACATTCCGACAGAGCGCTGGTGCTAATTTGCACATTGCCCAACACCAAAATGCGCCCAACTTCTTTAATCGGAATTTCAAGTGGGGGGAACGGCTCTGGGGTTTTAGATTGGGGAGTTTGGGGTTTGGATTTGGAGGTTGGAGGCTGGGGCGGGGACGATTGCGCCGTGAGGCTCTCGTCTTCGTCGGTTTCAAATCGACCGCCCTCGATCACAAAGCGGCCGTGGTCTTTGCGGAGCATCGTGCCCTGGCGCACCAGATACAGCGTAGACATACCATTCCTCCAACTCCATTCTTTGGATTCAATTTGCACCGGCTTTTCATCACGCACCCGATAGCCCATCACGACATACAGCGGCGGCGGAATTGGCTGTTCCGAGGTTTGGACAGCCGCCAAAAGGGCCTGCTGCATCTGGGTCGCCTGGGGCGGCGGGTCGCTGTAGTGGAGAATCGGCGACCGCTCCTGATGGGCAGCTTTTTGGGCGATCGCCACTTCCTCAGCCTGCCGCTGCCGCTTGCTTTTGGGCTGGTCTTGCACGATGAGCGATCGCACAAAGGTATGTCCTAGAAACCGGAAGCCGTCGTTGAAATGGGTGACGCGGGTTTTGTCGGGATGCAGCTCCAGCCCCATCGTGTGGAGCAAGTTTTCTACCAGGTCGTGAGCTTTTTCGATCCGCGCTTTGGACTTGGCCAAGATGACAAAATCATCGGCATAGCGCACCAGCTTCAGTCCGGCCGCTTCAATGGCTTCATCAAAATCATCGAAATACACATTCGCCAAAATGGGCGAAATCACCGCGCCCTGGGGCACGCCCTTATTGGGCAAGATCAGTCCCGATGCAGTAGACACGCCGCTGCCGATCCACCGCTCCACCAAGTGGCCCACGGCTGGATCATGCACCCGCTCTTGCAGCTCATCAAACAGGCGGCGGTGCTGAATGTTGTCAAAATATTTCACCACGTCGGCATCCAGTACCCAGTCATAGCCCCGCTGTCGCCACTGGTCGATCTGCTGCACGGCGCTTTTGTAAGACCGGCCGGGGCGATAGGCAAAGCTGCTGTTTTCAAACTGGGGTTCTAGCAGGGGATGCAGCAGATTGAGCAGGGCTTGTTGCACAATGCGATCGCGCACGGTGGGCACGGCCAGCCCGCGCCACTCGGTTTTGGGCGGCTCCCCCGGTTTTAGCTTGGGCTTCTTGGGAATGGAGAGCGATCGCAGCGGCATCGGCTGATAGGTGCCCGTTTCGATCTGGCGGCGCAGCGTGGCCAGCTTGCGCTCGGCATCCTGCTGAAAGGCTTCCACCGTTTCGCCATCCACCCCCGCACAGCCCCGGTTTCGCCGCACCTTGAGCCAGGCCTGTTCAAAGTTTTCTGCCGATAGAAACTGTTGCCAATCCAGTTTGGGCCAATTCAGCGTGGGCCGATCCAGCATGGTGATATCTCCTGCAAGGAAAGAAAAGCTAAAGGTTGCGAGGCAAAACCAGAGCCAGCGATTAGATTTAAGACTTATGCGAGATCTGATCCCCCCTAGCCCCCCTTAACAAGGGGGGAACCGGCCTCAAAGTCCCCCTTATTAAGGGGGATTTAGGGGGATCGGTTCGGAGTCTGAGCGCTCAGAGATCCCCCCTAGCCCCCCTTAACAAGGCACTGACATACTTGAGACAGCAAACTTACTGCCCTCATCCCCCAACCCCTTCT
>NZ_DVEA01000362.1:0-3377 GCF_015295965.1 Thermoleptolyngbya sp. M55_K2018_002 | reverse complement strand
TCTCCCGCTTTGGGAGAGGGATTTAGGGTGAGGGTTACAAAAGTGGGATACACCCCGCCGCTTTCCCTGGTATATCCTGTTTTTGCAAAATTGCCACAGGATCTCAAGACGAGATTAAGGCTTTATGGAGACTATTCTGAGCAGCACATTCGTCTAAGCGCATTTGCCTAAGAGAATGGGTCAGCGCCGGCCAGGGTAGGCGAGTGCGCTGGATTATTGCTCCAGCAGGGTTTGCTGATGGCGCTGGAGGAACCGTCCCCATTCCACAGCCAGGGATGCATCAGTAAAGGGAATGGCGACTGTACCGTTGGGCAATTCCAGGGCGATCGCCAGGGTTCGTCCCGTTTCGGGGGGCGCATCCAGCGGCAGGGTTTTGTCATCAACTTGGAGGGCGATCGCCCTCACGTCGCTCAGCTTCACCGTTTGCAGCGCCACGGGGCCCCGGCGCGTCGGCTTGCCCCACACCAGTTCGTCGCCCCGCTGCCCCAGGGCTGCCAGAATGTCATACTTTGCTCGCTCAAACTGAGCCGCCCACTGGCGGTAGGCTTCCAGTTTTTGATACTCATTCCAGCCGGCCCACGCCAGCCAGCAAAACACCGCCAGCAGCGGCAGCCACAGCAATCCTCTTGTCATGGGTTGGTTTGAGAAAATGCCGAAAACGTCACCTCAGGAAGCATCGCCCCAGAAAACGTCGCCCCAGAAAACGTCGCCTCAGAAAACGTCGCCCCAGACTAACTCGTGGGGCGATCGCCCTTGGACGCTATCGGGGCAAATCGGGACAGATAAACTCGTCCTCCAGCGCACTCAGCGTCACCTCCTGCGTGTCTCCACTGCGAACCAGGGTTTGCCGCAGCCTCAAGGTCGTGTTCGTCAGTTCCAAGATTTCGGCAGTCAGGGCGACCTGTCCATTCTCGCTCACCCGCAGCACATTCGGCGCGTCTTTATCAATCGTCCAGCCCGACAGAGCATAGGTTTCGACACAGGAGGTCTGCAAAAAGGTGCCGTTTGCCAGAAATACATAGATGCTGCCTAGTGCGGGTTCTGACGGGGCTTGCGTCATCCGCCACACCCGACTAAACAAAACTGTCAGATCCTGCCCCGATGCGGCAGCGGCCGTCAGGCTGGAGTCCGATGAAGCGGCAGGTTGCCCCTCCGCAGCAGCCTCTTCGGGCGCACGGGCTGTATTCGTTGGATCAGCCCCACCTGAGCAACTTGCCAACCCTACCAACAGCGCAGCAGACGCAATTCCCCCCAAAGGAATCTGTCGCAAAATCCTTTTTAATCCGTTCATTTTTAATCCGTTCATTCGATTCTCTCCAAAATTTTTTCAGGCTTTCTCTGGACGGTTTTCCATCGAGAAAAGTTCATATAGTCTACCGAACCGTTGCGCTGGGACCGCACTCTAAAATCGTTGCAGTCTTTCGGAGAGTGCTGTAATCTACAGAAAGTACATCTGAAAACCGGACTTTCATCTGTCTTTCATTCGTCATTGGGTGTTGAGTTGAGGCGTGTTGAGTTGAGCATTGAGTTGCGTTCACCGAAGCACCGTTTGGGATGATATTCTGACGAGTCGTGGGGCGATCGCCCAGCGTCCTTAACCGACCACCCGGCTGCACTCCGCTTCACCAGTTCTTGGGGATTTCTGAACAATGGGGATTGTTGTTGAAAACGTATCAAAGTGCTTTGGCAGCTTTTGCGCGGTCGATCAGGTCAGCTTGGAGATCAAGACGGGATCGCTGGTGGCGCTGCTGGGGCCGTCGGGTTCTGGGAAATCCACGCTGCTGCGGCTGATTTCAGGATTGGAAATGCCCGATACGGGGCGCATCTTGCTAACGGGCAAAGATGCCACCTATGCCAGCGTACAGGATCGCAACATCGGCTTTGTGTTTCAGCACTACGCCCTGTTCAAGCACATGACGGTGCGGAAAAATATTGCCTTTGGGCTAGAACTCCAAAAAGTCTCCAAAGATAAGGTGAAAAAGCGGGTTGAGGAACTGCTGGATTTGGTGCAGTTAAACGGGCTGGGCGATCGCTACCCATCTCAGCTTTCGGGCGGGCAGCGGCAGCGCGTCGCCCTGGCCCGGGCCCTGGCGGTGGAACCCAAGGTGCTATTACTTGATGAGCCTTTTGGGGCGCTGGATGCCAAGGTGCGGAAAGATCTGCGGGCGTGGCTGCGGCGGCTCCACGACGAAGTTCACGTCACCACGGTCTTTGTCACGCACGACCAGGAAGAAGCGATGGAAGTCTCTGATGAAATCGTGGTCATGAATCAGGGACGGGTAGAGCAGATGGGCACGCCTGCGGAAATCTACGACCATCCCGCCAGCGCCTTTGTAATGAGCTTTATCGGCCCGGTGAACGTGCTGCCCAGCACCTCCCACATTTTTCAGGGCAACGGCTTCGACTCGCCCCATCCAGAAGTGTTTCTGCGCCCGCAGGACGTGATGGTGGAGGTGCAGCCCAATGGCACGACGGTTCCCGCCCGCGTTAGCCGGATCATTCATCTGGGCTGGGAGATTCAGGCAGAACTGACGCTGGACGACGGGCAAGTGCTGACGGCCCACCTAACGCGCGATCGCTTCGATGAGCTACAGCTTCAGCCTAACCAGCGCGTCTACGTCAAACCCAAGGATGCCAAGGCATTTCCCCTGTATTACTCGATTTAGCCTGGGGTCTAAACCTTTACGCTCACGGGAGATCGGCGAAACGTTCGCCCTGAACCCAGGGGTACTAGAGCTGAAACTGAAACCCGGCCTCCGTTAGCACAGGCGGCAAGGTCAGCGGTTGGTCGGAGCGAAGACCAGAAAAACCCTGGGTGAACTGGGCAGCATTCTGCCAGACTGACAGACTCATGTTGGGCGTATCAGCCAAGCTTCCACGATTTGAAAACAACGTGGGGCGCTGACTCAGGTATAGCGGAAACGATGAAGAAACATTACCACGCAGGTCGGCCAGCATCGATGATGTAGCTGATGAAAGAGCCTCGGTTGCGCGATCGCCCGTCATGCCTATCACCACTGCATCTGCCCAACCCGCCACCACCTGGGAAACGGAGCGGGGCTGGGGATGAGCATTGACCGCCGTGATCGTATACCCTGCCACCGAAAACAGCAGGAAAGCCTTCGCCAAAGCCAAATCCGCCTCAGTCATACCTTCAGACTCCTGTTAAACCCCGTCTAAATTTTGGTCTAAAACTCTGTGAATCTACGGAGTATCCTCAGCAAAGCATAAGTGCCAGAAATCCGCAATATTACTGAGACAGGGTTTATTTTTGCTTGATGAAACGAGGCAAAGACGGGCAAAACCAGATCGTTGGCAGGGCGTGGATCGAAGGGGCGATCGCCCTGCCCTCAAATTCACCCTCCAAATTCACCCTC
>NZ_DVEA01000165.1:0-3378 GCF_015295965.1 Thermoleptolyngbya sp. M55_K2018_002 | reverse complement strand
GCTGCGCCGCCGCCGATGCAGACCTCCCGCAGCAAGGCCGCACCGGGTCAGCCGACGCTGGCGCAAATCGTTCGCGAAGCCTACGACAAAGGCTATTCCGACATTCACCTGGGCGTGGGCGAAGCACCCCGCTTCCGCAACCGGGGCGAGATCGATCCGACTGAGTATCCAGTCACCGATCTCGATACCTTCTTTAGCTGGCTGCAAGAAATCCTGTCCGACGCTGAAATTCAGCGGTTTAAGGACACGCTCGACTTTGACGGCGCAACGCAATACGACTTCGCCCGTGTCCGGATCAATATCTTTGATTCGCTGCGCGGGCCGGCGATGGTGATGCGTCTAATTCCGCTGAAGATCTTGACTATTGAGCAGTTGAACTTGCCGCCTGTGTTTAAGGAAATCTGCCACTATCACAAGGGGCTAATCCTGGTGACAGGGCCCACCGGGTCGGGTAAATCGACCACGATGGCGGCGATGGTGGACTATATGAATAGCGAAATGCCCAAGCATATCGTCACCATTGAAGACCCGATTGAATTTGTCCATACGAGCCGCAAGTGCCTGATCCGCCAGCGGGAAGTGGGCATTCACACGATGAAGTTTGACGCGGCGCTGAAGGCTTCGCTGCGGGAAGATCCGGACGTGATTCTGGTGGGGGAAATGCGGGACATTGAAACCGTGAACACCGCCCTGAAAGCCGCGCAAACAGGTCACTTGGTGATGGGAACGCTGCACACCAACAGCGCTGTGAAGACCATCGAGCGGATTTTGGGTCTGTATCCGCCGGATCAGCAGGAACCCATGCGGGTGGCGATCGCCGAATCGCTGGTGGCCGTCATCGCGCAGGGCCTCTGCCGCACCACCGACGGCAAGCGGGCCGCCTTCCACGATATCTTGATCAACACGGACGCAATTCGCGACTATATCCGCAAGGGCGATCTGGACGAAGTGGAAGCGCTGATTCCGCGATGCAACTTTGACGGCATGTGTACGATGAACCAGTCCCTCTATAAGCTGTATGAGGCGGGACGGATCACCGAAGAGACGGCGCTGGAAATGTCGCCCAAGCCCAACGAAATGGCGCAGATTCTGCGCGGGCGCGTCTAAGTCGCAACGCTCAACGGTTCCTGGGGTGGATTTTTCGGACTGTATCGGGTGCGAAAGATCCACCCTTCTCGCTTTTTTGCACATTCCTGTTTTTGCACATTCCTGCACCCCTGTGCCTGGCGGTTGATTTTCCATGAAAGCCCCGTTACCAGAGCTATATAAGGGAATTGCCCTGTTTACGCCGGGGGGCGACCTGGTGTACTGCATCGATCCAAACAAGCAGAGCCATTGGCATTTGCACCTGTGCGCGGCGCTCCAGGAGTGGCTCGATCTGTCGGAGCCGCCGCTGTTTCTTGTGCCGTGGTATACCGCGTCCATCGACCGCTGGCGATCGCCCGAAAACCAGTCTGTCCTCACATCCGCTGAGGTGTATCCCCTGGTGGCGCGGCATCAGGCGGTGCTGAATGCCGTCTTTGGCACTGGCGATTTGCTCTGGCAAACCGTGCAGCCGCCCGACAACCTGGACGAGTCGCTGATGCTGCTGACCTATCAGAGCCGCTTTCCCGAACTGTGGCGATCGCACGATTTGGTGATTCGCTACGAATCTCCGACAATTCAGCAGGTCAGCCAGCCAGAGGCTCAGCCATCGTCTTGGAGTCGGCTATCGTGGCAAGCCCAGTCGCCGGATTTCTCCAAACAGGGCTATGTGCTGCGCCTCTATGTGTCGAGCAACAGCGACGTGACGGAGGCGATTTTAACGAACCTGCATCGCCTGCTCGAAGACCTGATTCAGCAGCCCTACACGCTGAAAATCATCGACGTATACAAGTTCCCTGAGCTGGCCGAGCAAGACCAGGTGGCTGCCACCCCCACCCTCGTTAGGGTTTGGCCAGAGCCAGTCCGTCGTGTCACTGGGCGGCTCGAAGATGCCAGCCGCGTCATGCAACTGCTGCTCGCCTCGAACGGAGAGATGGAAAGCGGGATGATGGAGAGATAGGGCGCGAGCAGCCTGGAATGACAAAAGGCTCTCTTCACTCCGGCAGCTATCACGCCTCCCCTCTGCCGCTGACGACCGATCGCATCTGCTGGCTAATCAAATCCACCAGAAAAGTGAGTGCCACAAAGCACCCCAGCGTTAGCACCAGCCTGCCGTAGTCAAAGCTGCTGAGTTGCTCGGTCAGGAGGCGGCCCAGCCCCCCTGCGCCCACCAGTCCAACGATTACGGTTTCGCGCATACAGACCTCCCAGCGGTAGAGGGTATAGGCTAGAAATCGCCCCAGGTTTTGGGGCAACACGCCGTAGAGAATTGCCTGCCCACCGGATGCGCCCAAGGCGTGGAGCGATCGCACGGGGCGCTCGTCCAAGTTTTCGTTGACCTCGGCCATGAGGCGGCCCAGGATGCCCAAATTGTGCAGACCCAGGGCGATCGCCCCCGGCAAAATGCCTGGAAATAGCACAAACAGACACACCAGCGCCCAGATGGGGGCAGGCACAGCGCGGCTGAGCAATAGCAGCAAACGGGTTGCCACCAGCAGCAGCCAGGCCAGGGGGGCTTGGGTCGTTGTGGGGTCGTCTAGCGGCCGCAGCCAGCCGCCGGGCAGGAGAAAGGTCTGGGCCGCAGGAAAAGACAGCAGTACCCCGCCCAATCCGGCCAGGGCGATCGCCAGAATGGACATCACCAGCGTCAAGCCCGATAGGTGGAGCAGCGTCGCCCATTCGGCCGGGCTGGGCCACTGGGGCGTGGCGGCCGCTGCAATGTCGCCCAAGAGTCGTCGCGTGCGGGCCGACCAGAGCCGCGTCCAGTCGATGCCCAATCCCCAAAAGCAGAGCGGAATCGACAGGGCGATCGCCCCCCAGGATAGCCGCAGCGGCCAGGGATTGGCAGTTTGCAGATTGGGCTTTGGGGCGTGGGAATTTTGGGATCTTTGGGCCACGTTGAGATCTAGCCGACTGGTGAAGCCCAACCTGCGCCGCACCCAGCCGCTCCACCAATCGACCCCGCCATTCAGCAGCACCAGCGCATAGAACCCCGTCCAAAGCTGTCCATAGCGGAGCGATTGCAGGCTCAGCAAAATTTCATAGCCCAGCCCGCCCGCGCCGATCACCCCCAGCACCGCCGCCGACCGCAGCGAACACTCGAACCGATAGGTCGTGTAGGACAGCAAATCTGGAAACGCCTGGGGCAACAGTCCGTAGAGCCACGCTGCCAGCGGCGACACTCCGCTGCCCAGGAGGGATTCCAGCGGTTCCTGTGGCGTTTCGTCAAAAATTTCGGCAAATACCTTAGACACGATCGCCCCAAAGGGCAGGGCGATCGCCAGCACCGCCACC
>NZ_DVEA01000187.1:0-3387 GCF_015295965.1 Thermoleptolyngbya sp. M55_K2018_002 | reverse complement strand
GGCGGTTTGGAGCGCTGGGGGAGCAGGAGTGCGGGCATCGTAGACCGCGATCACGAACGCCCTGGAGCGATCGCCGCTGGGTGTCTACTGCGGCGGCGGGTTGGGCGATCGCCCCGCGAGACACGCTGTAGGCCGCGCCCAGGGCCGCGCTACCCAGGAGGAGCGAGCGTCTTGAGAGTTTGTGAGTGAGAGGTGAGCTGTTCATCTTGGCTGGCCTAAGATTTCAATCAGTGCGGAAAAAGTGGCGATCGCCCTCGAAAAATCGTCTATCTCAATCATCTTCAATCATCCAAAATCGCCCATCTGAACTCCAAAATGCAGTCGGGCGATCGCCCCCCAACCCGCCTGAGCTATCGTGCAAACTGGCGGATAAAGGCCACAATCGGGTCAATTTTAACCCCGTAGTTCACCACGCCCTCACGGACACGCTGACCGGGGCCATCTTCATAGGTGCGAGTGAATTCGGCAGAATTCAGCGCCACGATGCGAAACTCGCCATTAATCTGAGCCAAAATCGGCCCCCCAGAGGAACCGCCCGTGGTGTCGCAGTCGTGAATGATGTTGCCTTCCACCTCGCCCAGGATGCTGCATCCTACATGCACCCCCGCAGTGCGGCCAGGATTATCCGCAGGAAAGTCACCCGAATAGCCTGCCAGGGTCAGTTGTCCGCTGTAGGGTCTATTCACAAGCTGGCTCAGCGGCAGCGAAGTCCAGGCGAGGGTGCCGTAGATCGTTCCAATCGGGCGATCGAGCTTGGCAAAGGCCCAGTCGTTGGGGTGGGGTGCGGCGTTGCCGTCGCGGAAATCCGTGCCATAGATCACGTCCACCACCTGCGCCACATCCTCACGGCGAACCACTGCTCCGTCGATCAGATTGGGGGCAAAGGTGATGTTTTGCCTCACCTGGTTGGTGCGCTCATCCACAACGCAATGGGCATTCGTCAGCACCACGTCTGGTGCAATCAAGCTGCCTGTGCAGATGGACACCTGGTTCTGACCAACGGGGCTTTGCAGCCGACCAATGGCCGACCAGGGATAGGCCCGACTGGTCATGCGACGGCGATCGTCTCGACCAATGACCCCTCGACCATCCTCACTAGGGTTTGCAGACCGGCGCAATCCCTGCGGAATCAAGGGCTGGGGGTTGGGCACTAGACCAAAATCAGCCACCTTTTGAGCCAAGTTGCGATTGGTGCGCTCGGTCTGGGCTTGCGCGGTTTGGACTGGCTCAGGGGTGACCGTTTGGGCGCGGGCCGAGAGGATGGTTGCCGCCAGCAGGGTGCAGGCGAGGCTGGTGAGGGCAAGCAGGGGGCGGGAAGCAGTTTTCATGATGTAGTGTGTCGATAGTTAGAACTAACTGGCTCGGCAGTCCCCCTTGATAAGGGGAATTTAAGGGGATCGGGTCGGGCGCGATCGCCCTTCACGCCTACCTAGTTTCGCAAGATCAGGAGGTATGCAGAGGGAAGAGGGAAGAAGGAAGAACGAAGAAGGAAGAACGAAGAAGGAAGAACGAAGAACGAAAATCTAAAATCTTTACAGTCCGTTGCCGATGATTACGAATGCTGACCAGTAGTAGGGATGGGCGAAGCGGGTGTCTACGCTGATGCCTTCTAGGGGCACGATTGGCGCAGTGCTGGAACCACCAGAGGCATGGTGGGTAGTGCCGCTGCGGAGCATTTGCAGTTGGGCTTGCTGCATGGCCTGGGCGATCGCCATTGGTTCCTGTTCTGTGCCCTGTGCTAGCGTCTTGTAGAACTCCTGCATGAGTTCGCTGGTTGCGCCGTCATTCACCTGCCACAGCGACGCAATCACCGTATTCGCTCCGGCATTGATAAACGCCTGGGCAATGCTCGACACCTCCCGTCCATCGGGCAGTTCCTTGCCGCCATCGGCATGAAAGCTGGCCCAGTCGTCTTGCCCCAGCCCGGTTTCGCAGGCCGACAGCACCACTAGGCTAATGTCGGCGAAGAGCTGGCGCTCTAGGCGGATATCGGCAATGCGCCAGGGCTGCTTGTTGCCCAACACCAAAAAGGAGGCATACAGGCTTGCCGGGTCAAACTTGCCGTGGGTGGCGATGTGCAAAATCTGGTGACCGGGGGACTCCAAAATCGACGCTTCGGTGAACTGCTGGTTTAGCCGCTGCCGTCCCCGATAGATGCCCTGTTCCCGCCCCGCCGATTGCGCCTTGACGATGCGGTTGAGTTCGTCGGGGACGTGATCCAGCGGATCAAATCCAGGCATCCCTACGGCTGGGTTAGCGGGCACGGGTTCCGATAGCCCCAGCGCCAGCACGGAGGTGTTGGCAGGATGGCCAGACAAGGGGCGATCGCGGTTGGTGAGGCTTGCGCCATTTACCGTAGACACCGTGTAGCGCTCAATCAGGTATTGCTTGCCATCGAACAGCGCCGCCGTGGGCACGTAGCGCAGCGACTGGTCGAGGGCGAAGACGAGATGTTGGGTGCCGCTGTTTGCCAGTTCTGCCGCTAGCAGGTCGGGAAATAGCCAGTTGTAGAGCCGTTGCGACACGGCTTGAAGCTTCTGAATATCGGCTTCGGTGCGGCAAGACGTGGCTTCGCAGTCGCGCATGAGCTGGCGAAACTCCAGCACGGCGGCATCGATTTGGCGCTTGCCCACGCCCTGCACCTCGATAGAGTTGGGCACGCCCGCCGCCGTCACCCACAAAAGCCACAGCTTATCCTCCAGCACCACCGGATAGAGCAGCACCGTTCCGGGACGGGCGTTGACGATATCCTGCCCGATGCTGGTGAGCTGGTCGAGGTCTACGATTGGGTCGCCGCTGGCGATGCGCCGCCGCACCTCTGCGGCAAAGGCCGCCACGCGCTGGTCAAACTCGGCGGTGAGATGTCGCCGCTGCGTTTGCAAGGTCTCCCAGCGGTCGCTTTGCCGACAGGCTGGGTCTTGCTGGCAGGCTGCCACCTGCTGACCAAAGGCGATGAGGCTGTCGTGTTCTTTCAAGATTTCGGCTTCCAGCGGGCTGAGGCTGACTTGGCGCGTGTTGGGGTCTTGGACGGTGCCGCGGGTGTATTCGCGGATTTCCTGGATTTTCAGCAGTTCTAGGACTTGCTCGGCTTCTAGCAGTCGCCCTTGGGAAAGCAGCAGGTCGGCCAGCAGGCGGTAGTCGTTGGCCACAGTGTCGGTGAAGGATTGTTGCAACGCCGTATCCAGGCCGCGAATGTCGCCACGAATGGATTCGCGCACGTTGACGCTGGCTTTGAGGAAGGTGATGGCCAGTTCGGGCTTGTTTTGGGCGTTGAGCAGACGGCCAATGTTGCTGAGGGAAATGCCCTCTTCGGCCCGGTTGCCCCCGGCGCTGAAGATCGCTAAGGCTTGCTCATAGAACTCAATGGCGCGGCGATAGTCCCTCAGG
>NZ_DVEA01000152.1:0-3392 GCF_015295965.1 Thermoleptolyngbya sp. M55_K2018_002 | reverse complement strand
CCGGATACCTTTGGCTGCCGCGCAATATAGCTATCGGTAAACTCGCGCACCCGCTGCACGTTCACGCCTGCCCGGTTGAAAATGCTGACGGCCAGCCCGTCTTGCTCTAGCAGCGCCTTCATCAGGTGTTCGGTTTCAATCTGCTGCTGTTTGGACTGGCGGGCAATTTCCTGGGTGTTGACAATGGCTTCCCAGGCTTTTTCGGTGAATTTGTCAGGACTAGTCGGTTGCATAGCGTCGTTAGAAGTTGGGGGTTAGGGGTTAGGAATTTTGGAATTTTGGATTTTGGATTTTGGATTTTGGGTACTGTAGGAGCCATCGGGTTTGAGCCGAAACCGAAAATCGAAATCCAAAATCCGCCACCGGAATCCCTGAAGCGTGGGATCATACAGTCCGGATAATCGTCCGGCTAATCGTCCGGCCGACCCGGTATATAAACTCATTCTACGGAGGGAGGGGCGATCGCCAGGATCGGGCTTCCCACCCCGCGCAATACGGTTTCCATTAATTTTTCTTAAAGCAATGGGAAACGGGCAGACAAAGGCGGTTTGACGGGTTCACGCTTGAGAAATTGTCCCTGAGAAATGGGCATTCTGAAACAGGGCAATCTGAAACAGGGCAGTCTGAAACAGGCATCGATGGTTTCGGGATTTGCCATTGGATACGACTAATGAATACGGCTAATGCAGTGGCGAGCGCTGGGGTGCGTGGTAGGGCAAAGCAATGTTAATCGGCGGGCGGTATGAAACGATTCGAGAATTAGGACGGGGGGGCTTTGGCAAGACGTATCTGGCCGAAGACACTTATCGTCGCAATAGCCCCAAGTGCGTGGTCAAAAAGATTCAGCCCCAGTCGAAGCTGCCGTCGGTGTTGGCTCCAGCGCGATCGCTCTTTGAGTCCGAAGTCGAGAAGCTGTATCTGATCGGCAAGCACAACCAGATTCCCAAACTTTACGACCATTTGGAGCAGGGTGGCGAGTTTTATCTGGTGCAAGAGCTGATCGACGGGCACGATTTGCGGCAGTCGCTCTTTTTGGGCGATCGCCGCGATGAGAAAGAAGTGCTGGGCTTTTTGCATGAGGTGCTAGAGATCCTCGCAGTGGCCCATGCCCAGAATGTCGTGCATCAAGACCTGAAGCCACAAAACCTGCTGCGCCGCTGGAGCGACAAAAAGCTAGTGCTGATCGACTTTGGCAATGTCAAGGTGATCCGCCATTTGATGGTGAATGCCGAGGGCAAGCCCTACTTTACGCAGACCGTTGGTACGGCGGGCTACGTGCCGCCCGAACAATCTGCCGGACAGCCCGTTCCTGCCAGCGACCTCTACGCGCTGGGAATGCTGGCGATTCAGGCGCTCACGGGCTATTCTCCCAAACAGCTTCCCCGCGATTCGGCGACAGGCGAAATTGCGTGGCGGGACGAGGCGCGGGTCAGCGCTCAGCTTGCCGATGCGCTGGATGGCATGGTGCGTCAATCCGTCGAGCAGCGCTTCCAGTCCGTGGCCGAGGTGCTGGCGGCGCTGCCTGCACTGCCGACTGCAAAAAACCTCTCCCCAGAAGAACTGGCCAGCTTTTTGGGCGAGCCAGAACCGCCGCGCTATGAACTGGCGATCGCCCCCCAGTTTGACCTGGCACGAAACTTTTCTGAGGGGCTGGCGGCCGTCGTGCTAAAGAATCGCCTCGGCTACATCAGCAAGTCTGGCGAAATTGCCATCCCGCTCAAAATCGAAGTCGATCCCATCGGCATCTACCGCGAAGGGGCCTACGAGTTCTCGGAGGGGCTAGCGCGAATCTCCATTGGGCAGCGCTGGGGCTACATCAATGATCTGGGAAAACTGGCGATCGCCCCCCAGTTCGACAGCGCTGAAAACTTCGTCAACGGGCTGGCACGGGTCGAGCAAAACCACCGCTACGGCTACATTGACACGCGGGGGCAATGGCTGATCAAGCCGCAGTTTGAGAGTGCCGCGCCCGCCTTCCGCGAAGGACTGGCGGGGGTGGAAATCGACCATCGCTACGGCTACATCAGCCCCGCCGGAAAAGTCATCATCCCGCCCCAGTTCGACAGCGCCGACGAGTTCTCCGAAGGGCTGGCCCGCGTCACGCTCCAGGGCAAATACGGCTTTATCGACAAAACGGGCGCACTGGTGATTCCTGCCGAGTTTGACGTGGCCCACACGTTTCAAAACGGGCTGGCGCGAGTCCGCATCGACGGGCGCTACGGCTACATCAATCCCGCAGGCGCACTCGTCATCCCCGCCCAGTTCGACGACACCTTCAGCTTCACCGATGGACTCGCCCTCGTGCGCCACGAAGACCGCTATGGCTATATTGCTCCAGAGGGCAAAGTCGTCATTCCGCTGAAGTTTGAAGATGCCTATCCCTTTTCTGAAGGTCTGGCCGCCGTGAAGCTGGGCGGACTCTGGGGCTTTATCGACCTCCAGGGAACCTTCGTGGTTGAGCCGCAGTTTGCCGACGCTGGCTCCTTTCATGGCGATCGCGCTGCGGTCAAGCAAGGCGGGCGGTGGGGGTATTTGGGCAGGGCGTGAGAGAAGAAGGAAGAGGGAAGAGGGAAGAACGAAGAGGGAAGCGTTTTCCTTCTTCATTTTTTCTCCCATCACCCTGTCGCTCTGTTGCACCCCTGAAGCCCTACATACACCAGCGCCAGCAGGCTCAGCAGCACCAAAATTTTCAGCCCTTTGGTAAATCGCCTGGGGAAACCTTTTGCCAATTTGCGAGTCGGAGGCATAAGTGTCGGAGGTATACGTACAGCGCCGCCATGCAGCGTGGGTCAATCTGTGCCTAACATTCTAGTGGGCAAGAACGAGCTTAGCTAGAGCAGACCAATCCTGATTCCCCGGAAACACTCTCCCGAAATATCCCGAAATATCCCGAAATAGTCTATGGAACGTCGCACCTTTCTCGGACTGACTGCCGCCAGTGCTGCCAGCGCTGCCCTGCCTGCTTGTCGATCTGCCGAGCCGCCCAGCCCGTCTGCGGTAGGAGGCACATTTCAGCAGGTGGGAACCCTGAGCCAGCTTGCCCAGAGTGGCGATCGCCTCGATACTCAGGTGGGCACTGCCCCCATCACCCTGCTCAAAAATCCCGACAGCGGCGACCTCATGGCCATCAGCCGAACCTGTCCCCATGCAGGATGCACCGTCGAATGGCGAGAGCAAACCGCCCTCTTTGCCTGCCCCTGTCACAATTCCCTCTTTTCGCCGACGGGCGGAGTCGTGCAAGGCCCTGCAAACCGGGCGCTGGCGACCTATCCCGTCAAGGTAGAGGGTGAGACGATTTTGGTACAGGGGTAAGACAAGTGGCAGAGGTTTGGAGGATTGAAGTGACAGAAACGCAGTTGGACGATTTCTCGCGGGCTGCGCCCGCGAGAAAT
>NZ_DVEA01000125.1:0-19658 GCF_015295965.1 Thermoleptolyngbya sp. M55_K2018_002 | reverse complement strand
GGGCGATCGCACGGTTGCATATCGCCAGCGATGCACTTGCAAGACTTGGGGCAGGATCTGCGGCGCAGGCAGTCCCGACAGCAGGTGCATTTTTGCATAGTCCAGCAGCGCCGTTCCTGCGGCTGTCAGGTCAGTCTCATCAAGGTGTGCTGCGGCAAAGGCAGCGCTGCTCTGAACCACCAGCGCGGGACAATCAGGATTACGCCCCTTAGAACTTTCCTGCGAAATCCAGGCTGCGGGAGCCTCTGGGGGACATTGCACCGCTGCCCAGGGCAACGCTTCAAACAGCGCCCGCTCAGCCTCCGAAAAGCAGGCGATCGCCGTGATGCAGGGGTTAAACTGCACCGCAGCCAGCGCTTCTAGCAAGTCTACCTCCAGAACGGAACCGAGCGGTTGCAGCAAATCGAGCGCCTGGGGAGACGGGATCGCCATCACCAGCGCTTTTGCAGACAGCGCTTGCCGATCGCCCGCCAGCGACTCAAGGGTCAGTTCCCAGCCCTGGGATGCTGGAGAAATCGCCACCACCCGCTGCCCCCGCCAGATCTCCAGCCCCGCGCCTAGCTGTTTTGCGACAGCCGTGATGCCGTCGGCTGCCACATAGCGGGGAGTGGCGGGTAGAGGAATGAACTCGTCGGGCTGCCAGCGATACACCGTCCCTGCCCACGGCTCCAGTCCACGCCCCAGCATCGCCTGAATCAACTGCTGCGACTGGGGCCCCTGGGCTTCTAGCCAGCGCAGCCCGTGGTCAGCGCAAGTGTCGGGCAATCGCCGCGTCGCCATGCGCCCGCCCAGTCCCCGCGATTTTTCTAGAACCACAGCCCGATAGCCTGCCCGATGCAAGCGCTGGGTGCAGACGAGGCCAGATAATCCAGCACCGACGACTGCGATGTCTACAACGTCATCTACAACGTCGCTAGCACTGGAGAGTTCGGCGTTTTTTGAAACGGGCATTGATTCTGTCATTGGCGTTGAAGTTGGGAGGTTGAATTTGAGGGGGTGAATAGGGCGTGACATTCACTAGAGAGATTGTGGCGATTTTGTGCGGGAAAAGCTGTTCAGGGGCGACTTTCCTAGGATTCGCCAATCCGCGATCCCCCTGCGGTACTACACTAAGTTTTGGCATGACTTTTGGCAAAACTTTCGCTGGTATGGGTTCATGAAGGCTCGCTCGTTTTACCTGGCGCTGGGTTCGGTGGCGCTGACGCTGCTGCTGCTGGCGATCGCAGGCTTTTACTGGCTCGTGGGGCAAAGTCCGCTGCGGCTGCTGCAAGGGGGACGAGTTGCGAGTCCGGAGGCGGCGATGTTTGTGCCTAAACAGGCTCCGGCGATGGTGTCGCTGCTGGTGAAACCAGAGCAACTTCGGGCGTTTCGGCTGGCGGTGTCGTCGCTGAGCAATCGCCGCAAAGCGCGGGAGGAACTGGAGGCGCTGGAGCGGACGCTGCTGACCAGTCGCGGACTGAGCTACGACGCGGATATTAAGCCCTGGCTGGGGAGCGAAATCACGCTGGCGGTCACCAGTCCCGACATCGACCGCACCCCCGCCAACGGGCAGCAGCCGGGCTACTTGCTGGCGCTGGAAACCGAAAACCCGCAGCAGGCGAAGGAGTTTGTGCAGCTTTTTTGGCAGAAGCGGGCGATCGCCGGAAGTAATCTTGTGTTTGAGCAATATTCCGGTGTCAAAGTTATTTATGAGCAGGGGGCGGGGGCAGGCTTGACAGAGCCAGTCGCGCTAGCCCCAACGCTGGCAAGTGCAGTGGTGGGCGATCGCTTCGTATTGTTTGCCAACTATCCCAAAGTTCTGCGCGATGCCATCAACAACGTGCAAGCGCCAGATCTAAGCCTGAAAAGCAGCCAAAAATATCAGGAGGCGCTGGCGGCCCTGCCAGAACGCCAGATCGGGCTGACGTTTGTGAACCTGCCGCAATTGGGCGCGTGGCTGGGCAGCCAGAGTCCGCTGGGCAGGCTGAGCAGCGACAAGAATCGCCAGTTTGAGAGCCTGGTGGCGGGTATTGAACTGGCGCGGCAGGGGCTTTTGGCAGAGACGGCGCTGCTGGCGGCTCCGGGGCAACCGCTGACGGCTCACAAGCCAGCCCTGACAGAACCCGTCGGCGCGTTGCAGTTTATTCCCCCTGCTACGCCTTTTTCCGCATCGGGGACGGACTTGAGCCAGCTTTGGGGGCAACTGACCGAAGGCTTGCAGGACTATGGTGTGCTGTCGGCCCTGCTGGGGCAGCCGATCGCCGCTCTGGAAGATCGGTGGGGCGTGACCTTTGAGGAAGACCTCGTGCCCTGGGTAAACCGGGAGTTTGCGCTGGGGCTGGTGTCGCCGCCGGGCCGCGAGCCGGAGTGGGTCTTTGTGGCAGAGAAATCGCCGGAAACCGCTGCGGGGATCGAGAAGCTGAATGCGATCGCCCAACGACGCGGCCTCACGGTCGGCCCGATTACTCTGGAAGATCGCCGTGTCTACACTTGGACACAGCTTTCGCCCAGCAGCAAACGGCGGGGCGCAGAACTCCAGGCCGATGTGCAGGGCGCTCACACTATGCTCGATAAGTACGAAATTTTCACGACTTCGGTCGAGGCGATGGACGAAATTCTGAAGCATCCCCAGAAGTCGCTGAGGACTGCCCAATCGTTTCAGGAGGCGATCGCCCCCCTCGCGCCCTACAACGATGGCTATCTCTATCTCGACTGGGAGAGCGTCCGCAAGCCGCTGGAGCAGCGCATCCCCGCCCTCAAGCTGGCAGAACTGGCGGGCAAGCCGTTTTTCGACCACCTGCGATCGCTGACCATCACCAGCTACGGCAGTGATACCAAAGTCCAGCGTGGCGCGGTTTTTGTGCAGTTGAAAAATACCTGACCTGCACAGGACTCACGCCGTTGGGCGACTCCTCATGGGCTACCCCCGCGAGAAATCGTCCAAAATTCAGCAAACGAATCGCAAGTGCGTAAGCTCTATCTCAACACCGCTAGGGATTGACCGACAAACGCGAGCGGCGGGTCGCCAGGAGGATACCACTGGCCCAGGCCAGTTTGGCGATCGCCCACTCGTTCCGCTGTTCCAAATCGGCAATCAGCGCGTCTACTTTGGGGGCGTGCCCCTCGGGCCAGTTTGCCTGGGGCAGCATATCGTCGATGAGGTACAGCCCGCCCGGCTTCACCAGCGAAAGCGCCAGATCCAGATGGGTGTATTTGCCAGGCCAGGTATCGGCAAAGATCAGGTCGAAGGACTCGCCCTGCTGCGCCAGCGATTCTAGAAATTGCCCCCCGTCCTGCACGAAAAAAGACACGCGCGGATCGGCGGCAAGGTGAGCCTGGGCGATCGCCACCAGCCCTGCCTCGCAATCCACCGTCCACAGCGTAGACTGGGCATCCATGCCGTCCAGCATCCAGGCCGTCGCCGCACCCGTGCCCGTGCCCAGTTCCAGAAATCGCCCGCCCGGTTTGCTGGCACAGAGCGATCGCAGCAGGGCCCCCATCAGGGGTTCCGAGAGCATCTGAAAATCGAGTACGCTCGTGTCTGCCAAGATTGCCGCCAGCACCGCAGGCGGATTCAGGTTTTCTGTATCGTTCATCCGCTTCTTCTAAGTAGATAGACCAAATTAAAAAACAGATTCCAAACCCTGCGCCGCCCGCGCGGTGGGCGGCGCAGGGTTCTTGATTTTATGTTTATCTATGTCCGCCTACTTAGAACTGAAACGTCGTCCGCAGCGTGCCGATGACAAACGAATCAAACAAATCGCGGTTTTGCTCTGGGGCTGTAACCACAATCACGCCGGGGGTAATCGAAATATTATCCGTGACGCGAATGCGGTAGAAAGCCTCGATATGCAGCGAAGTATCATTCTCCAGCCCCAGACTGGCAAGGGTATATTGACCCCGCAACCCGGTCAGGTAGGGTTCCACGCCCACCATAATGCCGCCCAGGTTTCCTGCACCAAACAGGTCAGGAAAGGCCAGCCCCAGCCCATAATACCAGATATCGCCGCGCCCGGTTTCCAGCAGCGTCAGGTTGGTATAGCCACCAAAAGCGCTGAGGCTGATGCCGGAACTGATGCGCCACGACAGTTCTAGACCATAGGAATTGGTGACAGCGGGTACGCCCAGCGCCCCGTGCAGCGCGTTGGCAGGAACCGTGCCTGTAAAAAACCGGCTGCTGCCCAGCCCCAGATCAAAGATGGCGTTGGGTGTGGAAATGCCGCTCGTGGCAACTTCCGTATGGTAGCCGTGGACATAGGTTAGTCCGATGTTGAAATCCTGACTGGGGGCGAAGGTGAGTTGCCCCAGCGCGGCATAGTCGCCGTTAAAAAAGCCGCTGTCTTCGCCAGGATTGGCGGCGTTGTCGGCCAAGTAGCCGAGCGACAGCGCCAGCGTGCCGTCGTCGTCAAAGCGATAGTTGAACCCCGTGCCGCCGCCGATGCGATAGATCGGGCTGTATTGGCTGAAGGGCGACAGGGAACCATTGCCGCCATCGGCATCGTTGAAGAAGGGGCTGAGAGTGCTGTGGACGTAGGCTTGATGCGTGCCGCCAATCGCCGCGACGTAGGCACTGAGGCGCTGACCCAGGTTAAAGCCATAGGTCAATCGATCCACCTGGACATTGTTGCTGGTGTCGCCCCCAAGGGCCGTAATCAGCAGTCCCTCTGCGGTGCCACGCGGCACAACGTTTGGAACCAGGTTGGAACGACCCAAACTGCTGACAACTGTGCGGGGGGTTCGGTTGCCTGCGGTCAGCCGAGTTTGCAGCAAGTCATCGCCGCTGAAGCTGGTTTGAAAATTCAAGCGGGCGCGATATTGAAACACCGTGGTGTTGCCCACTGCCTCCAGTTGATCGCCGAATAGATCGTTGATGTCGAAAATCCCCTCGCCTGCCAGCCGGGTCGTGGTCGAAAACTGGTTGGCTTCCAGTTCCGCTGTCCGGTCTTCCAGCAAATCCACGCGACCCCGCAAATCCGCCAACTCGCGGGCAAATTCTCGCTGCAAGGCTTCGATTCGCGCTAGGGCTTCCGGGTCAAGATTCTCCAGCCGACCAACGACGGCATCCAGACAGGAAGCCAGACCTGCGGCAAATTCGTAGCGGGTTAAGGCTTGTCGCCCGCGAAAAGAGCCGTTTGGATAGCCCTCTAAACAGTCCAATCCGCCCTGCTGTTCGCTATTCGCCAGGTAAGCCAGCGCTTCGTAGGCCCAGTCGCCGGGGCTAACGTCGGCAAACTCGCTGACGGAAGTGACCTGGGCCATCGGGTCGCCCTCTAGGAGAGCAGATTGGGCGATCGCCCCTTTGGGCTGGGCCGCCAGTCCGATCGTTGCCAGCAGCAGACCGCTGAATTTCAGAGCAGGAAGCGTTTTGGGGAAAGGAAGATGCATGATTTCTGAAGAATGGGGGATCAGCAAACTAGGTGGGCTGCGGGAAGAAAATATCGCCTGGATCAGGGTTGGAGTCTACTGGGTTGCGGGGGCGGGTATCCTGAATCACCACCACATCGGTGATTTGGGGTAATTCCCAATGGGGAAGGTAGCCGTCGCCCGGACGCAGTTGCAGCACCACGCGCTCGTTGTCTTCATCTTGATTATCAGCATGGGGGGTGACCCAGATAATGCCCTGACCCGTTTGGGGATCGATGCGGACGCGCTGCGGCGGGTCGAGGGTATAGTCGCGGGGTTGCGCGGCCTTGCGAGCGTTGCGATTCACCTCATAGTTCACAAACATTGGCGTGGGTGGTTTGGGGCGAACGGTTACCACAAACTTGCCCTTGTCCGCAGGGCGCATGGTTCTCTGCGCCTGAGCATCCTTGGGTTCCCTGGTCCAGCGCTGGGTGGCTTGCAGCGTGGCAATCGGCATGTCTGTAATTACAATGGCTGCGGTGCGTCCGGGTTCACCCGGATTGGGCACTCGATAGGCCGCATCGGGCAGCAGTTCCAGAACGACATGCTCTGGCGTAGCGGCTTCGTCGCCGGGAATATCTGCACGGGCGAACACAGGGATATGGGCTTTGCGGCTGCTGGGATCGATCTGCACAACGCCACTCAGGGGGTCATAATCCTGACCAAAGGTGGCGTGATGTAGACCTGGCGGCGTGATGACGCGATAGCGCACGGTGGTTTGTCCCTGGGGAGCCACGTCTTCTAAGCTGACCTCGAATAGGGCGGTATGTCTCTCGGCGATCGCCTCTCCGGGTAAGGGTTCCCTGGCATTTCGCAGGGTGCGAATCCGGGCAACGGGCAGCGGCGGCGGCACTGGGCGATCGAGAATGCGGATGCGAGCGCTGCGGCCTGGCTCACCCACAGCGGGCAGACGGTAGGTGACATCTGGCACTAGTTCCAGCACCACATGCTCCTGCGGGTTTACTTCATCACCCGCGACATCGGCCCTAGCGACGACGCGAATCTGGGCCTTGCCAGTAGCGCGGTTCACCGTCACGACCCCGCTCAAGGATTCATAATCCTGACCGGGCGTGGCGTTTCGCACGTCGGCAGGCATGATCACCCGGTAGCGCACCGTTGTCTGGTCTTGCAAAATCGGCCCCTCCAGGCTGACCTCAAACAATCCCACATGAGATTCGGTCAGGGCTTCACCGGGGCGGGGTTCGAGCGCCTCGCGCACGGCGTAAATGCGGACGAGGGGCGGCGGCGGCGGCGGCAACGCTGGGTCGGTAATCGACAGCATGGCACTGCGTCCGGCTGCGCCTACAGCGGGAAGGCGGTAATCAACCTGAGGCAATAGCTCAATGGAGACGTATTCCACCCCTTCGTTACCCGCGACATCGGCTCTGGCAACGACGCGAATTTGGGCTTTGCGGGTGGCGCGATTGATCATCACCGTGCCGCTGAGGGGTTCATAGTCCGAGCCTGGAGTGGCGGCGGGCAGGCCCGGTGTTTCAATGACCCGATAGCGCACGGGCGTATTTTCCAGCGGCAGGTCGCCCGCCAGCGAGATTTCAAGCAAACCGACATGGGTTTCGGTCATGGTTTCGCCGGGGCGCGGTTCCACGGCATCCCGCAGCTTTTGTACGGTGGCGAGGGGCGGCGCGTAGTTGGCAATGAACACAGTATCTTCCGTGCGATCGCCCAGTTGATAGCCGCCGTTTTCGTAGCCCAATAGCTCCACGCACACCTCTTCGCGGCCCTCGTCGGGGTTGTTGTCATCCAGCGGCGTGACGGTCAGCAGCACGCTGGTTTGTCCGGCGGGAATCAGCACGCGATCGCTGCTGGGCGGCAGGGCCGGCGACGAGAGAATGAAATCTTGATGGGCGATCGCCATGCGCGGCGCAGGCAGATCCTTCAGCCGATAGCGCACCCACAGCCCACTGGCCGGAGCCGTTGCCCCATCGACCAAGCTGATGCGAAACTGTCCGGGCACAGCCGCCGCGTAGGGAGTCGGCTCTACTGCATTGGGCTGAGTCGCCTCAATCCGGACACGGGGCAGCGGCTTGAGCAGCAGCGACGTTTCAATCCGAAAGGTGCAGCGATGGGTGTGGCGTTCGGCAAAAAAGAAGAAAAACTCGTAGGTTTCGCCGACGGTTAGCTCCAGATTCAGCGGCGCGTAGGCATCGCCAAGGTTCAGCCCCAAATGCTGACGCAGGTTGAGCTTCAGATGGCGGCTGGGGTCGGCGGCCTGATTTTGGGGATTGTTGAGGCGGAGGTCGAGCTTGCGGTGCTCTTTGCCATGCACCCCGCCGATATCAATGGCGAGCAAGGCTCCGGTGCGACCGCCGCCGATGGACTGATTGCCAATGAACACCCACAGGTCATCGTCGCCTTCAAAAACAAACTCCTCTGTGCCCTGGTAGGTAAACTTGGCTGAGGTTTCTAGCGTGAAGTGGTAGTTATGAAACTTGCCATCGTCGGGGTGGCGATAGGCTCCGGGCGTGGTCAGGTTAAATCGATCGTCGGGATTGGAATTCTGGTTCTTTTTGGCTCTTAGGCGTTCGCCAATGGGAGACAGCGTATTCCCCGGCATCCCGTTTTGATCGAGGAGAAAAAGCTCCTTATCCAGATTGCCAAACAGCCGATCGTCGATCGGAAAAAAGCTTTCGCGATGATAGCGATAGGTGCCGCCGGGTTGCCCAACGCCGTTGTCTAGCTCTAGCTGAATCTCAGTTTCGGCGTTCACACCCGGAACGCTGCGAAACCATTGGTCAAAGGTATTTTTGCTGGTAACGGTATGACTGCGGGGCGATCGCCCTTCATTAAAGACGGGCTTATTATCCTCGCCTAAAATGGGCAGCACCAGTCCTGTTTCTAGCGGTGTCCGCTTATTTTCAAAGTCGGGATGATCGGCTCGAAAATCTCGAACTTTCGCGGTTAGCTGAATAATCGCCATAGTTGCGCCCTTTGTGATGACAGGTGTTGGATGCCAGCCGCGACCCCAGAGAACTTGCTGAACCGCTTGCAGCGTCTATCTTGCAGCGTCTATATCGTCCTATATCGTCTATGCTGCGATTGGACAGCTTTTACCCGGAGCAAGCGTCTGCGGGGGATGCAGAACGCTTTGGGCTACTGGCACAGGTGACTACAGTGGTGTCACAATTTTCTCCGGAGATGCCAAATAAAAAAGTGTCGATTTGCAACAAATCCCTCCGGGAGGGATTCCTAGCAGAGTGGGGCAATCTGGTGCAGGGAATTAGGCGAAGGGGTTGGAGGGTCAGGGCTTTGGGGCGATCGCCCAGTGCCCCGGCTCAGGCTCCGGCAAAACAAGGGGGTGTGCTATAATTTGAGATGCTGAAATGCTTGATTTTCAAGCCTTTTGGGTACTTTTCAAGTCCTCATCTAGAACCAAGTCAGCCTGTTTGATGCGGTCGGAAGCAGAGCGATGCTGTGTCTGTAAAGAAATATGTAGCCCGCAAAGAAATATGTAGGCTTATCTCTCTAGGCGCGGGTTGACGGTATCAATCCAGAACTTGCTCTAGCCTGCAATACAAAACTGCAATACAAAACTGCAATCCACAGCGGTAATGCAGAACGCAGGTCGTAAAGCTCGACTTCTAGTCCCCTTCTCACCCTTTTCGGAGCATTTCAATCTATGACTTTCTCCTCGGAGTCGCCCCAAGACCGGATCGTGCCCACAGACCTCCGCACGGAAATGTCCCGGTCATACCTGGAATACGCCATGAGCGTGATCGTAGGGCGGGCGCTTCCCGATGCGCGAGACGGTCTTAAACCCGTTCATCGTCGTATTCTCTACGCCATGCACGAACTGGGCCTTGCGCCCGATCGCCCCTTTCGCAAATGCGCCCGCGTGGTAGGCGACGTGATTGGTAAATACCATCCCCACGGCGATACGGCAGTGTATGACGCGCTGGTGCGAATGGCGCAAGATTTTTCGATGCGATCGCCCCTCGTCGATGGGCACGGCAACTTCGGTTCTGTGGACAACGACCCGCCCGCCGCCATGCGATATACCGAGTGTCGTCTGCGGGCCATTACCACCAACGCGCTGCTGCAAGACATCGAGTCGGAAACCGTAGACTTTGTCCCCAACTACGACGGGTCGCAGCAGGAACCCTTGGTTCTGCCTGCTCGTATTCCCCAACTGCTGCTCAACGGCTCATCGGGCATTGCGGTCGGCATGGCCACCAACATCCCGCCCCACAACCTGGGTGAACTGCTAGACGGGCTGGTGGCGCTAATCGCCAACCCAGACATGACCGATGCCGAACTGATGCAAATCATCCCCGGCCCCGACTTTCCCACAGGCGGCATTATCCTGGGCACCAGCGGCATCCGCGAAGCCTACGCCACCGGGCGCGGCTCCATCACCATGCGCGGCGTGGCCACCATTGAAACCATCGAGCGGCGCGGCGCACCGGATCGCGAAGCCATCATCATTACCGAATTGCCTTACCAAACCAACAAGGCCGCGCTGATCGAGAAAATCGCCGAAATGGTGAACGAGCGCAGGCTGGAAGGCATTGCTGATATCCGCGATGAGAGCGATCGCGACGGAATGCGAATCGTGATTGAACTGCGACGCGATGCCTATCCCCGCGTCGTCCTCAATAACCTCTACAAACAAACGCCGCTGCAAGCCAATTTTGGAGTCAACACCCTCGCTCTGGTGAACGGTGAACCGCAGCTTTTGGGATTAAAAGAATCCCTCCAAGTGTTCCTCGATTTTCGCATTGAAACGATTACGCGCCGCACGCGCTATGAACTGCGAAAAGCAGAAGAACGCGATCACATTTTGCAGGGCTATCTGATTGCCCTGGCGAATCTGGATGAGATTATCGCGCTCATTCGGGGCGCAGCGGACACGCCTACTGCAAAGCAAGAGCTGATGGAACGCTACAGCTTGTCAGAAGCGCAGGCCGACGCGATTCTGCAAATGCAACTGCGCCGCCTCACCGCGCTGGAGGCAGGCAAAATTCAGGCAGAACACGATGAACTGCAAGTCAAAATTGCCGACCTGCAAGACATCCTGGCCAACCGGGAGCGCATTTTACAAATTATTCGGGACGAAGCAGTGGAGCTAAAAGCGGCCCACGCCACCCCGCGTCGCACAGTAATCGAACCCCTCGATGGCGAATTGGGCGATATTGACCTGATCGCCAATGAACGGGCCATCATTCTCGTCACGGAGCAGGGCTACATCAAGCGGATGCCCGTCAGCACTTTTGAGGCGCAAAACCGGGCAACGCGGGGCAAGTCCGGCACTCGCATGAAGGAAGATGATGGCATTGATCACTTCCTGACCTGCAACGACCACGACAATATCTTATTTTTTAGCGATCGCGGCGTGGCCTATTGTCTGCGGGCCTATCAGGTGCCCACGGGGTCCCGCACGTCTCGCGGTGTGCCCATCGTGCAACTGCTGCCGATTCCTGTGGAGGAGAAGATTACCTCGGTCGTTGCGGTGACCGAATTCACCGATGATCTTTATCTGGTGATGTTGACCCAGAAGGGCTTCATTAAAAAGACGCAGCTTTCGGCCTTCGGCAACATCCGCACCAACGGGCTGATTGCGATCTCTCTGGAAGACGGCGACCAGTTGCGCTGGGTACGACTGACCACTGCAGACGACAGCATCATCATCGGCTCTCGCAAGGGCATGACGATCCATTTCCGCACGGATCATGAGCAACTGCGTCCCCTGGGTCGCCCAACCCGCGGCGTGCGGGCCATGAGCCTGCGCGAGGGCGATGAGCTGATGAGCATGGATATCTTACCCAGCCAGGTGGTGCAAACCATTGCCGAGGGCGACGACACCGATAGCGATGGCGATCTGGCAGAGGAGGAGTGCAGCACGGCGCAAGGGCCGTGGGTGCTGGTCATCACCACAGGTGGGCTGGGCAAGCGCGTTCCGGTGAATCAGTTCCGGCTGCAAAAGCGGGCTGGCATGGGGCTGCGGGCAATTCGCTTCCGCAAGGCGGGCGATGAACTGGCGGCGCTGCGCGTGGTAAACGAAGATGATGAAATGATTTTGGTGACGAGCCGTGGCATTATCATCCGCCAGGTGGTAAACGCGATTTCCTGTCAGTCGCGGGCGGCGACGGGGGTGCGTGTGCAGCGATTGGATGAAGACGATGCGATCGCCGATGTGGCGCTGGTGCCGCCCTCTGGTGAAGCGGAAGACCCAGATGCCGAGGACGAAGCCCCCGAAAGCTAAGCCCGAAAGCTAAGCCCGAAAGCTAAGCCTGAAAGCTAAGCGCGAGAGAGCGTCTTCAGTGCATCAGTCCTGGAAGTTTTCGCGCAGGGCTTGGGGGTTTTGGCATTGGGGCGATCGCTCTAGGGGCAGTTGAATCCTCAGGCTAAGCCGCCGAGACTCACATTCGGCCTGAGTCATGCCGCCCAGATATTCCACCCGTTTTTTGACTAGCGCCAGCCCCAGCCCCATGCCGCCGTGTTTCCAGGGATCGAGGTTAGGAATGCGGTAGAACCGATCAAAGATACGATCGCACTCGGTCGCGGGCACGTCTACCCCCGTATTCGCCACGCACAGGTTCAGGAGCGTCGCTGTCGCCGTAGCTGAAACCTCAATTGCCTCGCCCGTGGGTGTATATTTGCAGGCATTGGTCAGCAGTTCGCGCAGCACCCGCTGGAGCAGCGACGCATCGGTAACAATCGGTGGCAAATCGGGCTTTATAGACAGGGTTAGCTGCTGCTGTTGGCGCTGGGCCCGCTCCCAAAACGGCTCCAGCACATGGGGCAACCAATCTTGCAGAGTGAGGGGACTGAGGATCAGTGGTTCTGCGTCTGCATCGAGGCAGGTTAGATCAAGCAGGTCATTAATTAGGCTAATCTCGCGCTGGCCCTCGTCCTTGAGGATTTGAAAATATTGGGACAGTAGCGTGGGGGTAGATTGGCCTGGCTCTGGCAACAGCCCCAATTGCCGGAGGTGAACTTCAAGCAGGTCGGTGGCTAGCTTGATGCTGGCCATGGGCGTGCGGAGTTCGTGGGAAACGGTGCTGAGAAAATCATCTTTGAGTCGATTCAGTCGCTGTAGCTCTGTCACCTGGGCTTGGGCGGCTTGGTAGAGCCGAGACTGGCGGAGGGCGATCGCGCACTGATTAGCCACCTGCTGCACCAGCCGAATTTCGGGTTCGCTAAACCACTGCTCGCGCGGCCGCAGCAACCAGATATCGCCCAAACTGCCCTGATCATCTCGAATCGGCTGTGTGAGAATCGCTGAATCATGCATCAACTGCCGACTGACTTGAACTTCGAGGCAGCAGTGGCAAAACTGCTGACCCACACCTTGCAAAAGCTGTGTGTAAAGTTGAGGATGATCCTCCATCGGGAGAACCAGGCCGGCCGCCGACTGATCTGCCGCTGCATATTCGCAATAGATGGTAGAAGTGTGATGCTCCAAATCATAAAGGGCTGTGTCGCAGCACAGCACCCGCAGCGTTTGCCCCAATTCTTGAACCACGGCTTGCAGGATTTTGCGCTCGTCCAGGCTATCGCGCACTTTATCTGTAATGCGCTTGAGCGCCGCCTCAAACTCTAGCGCTTGCTGGAGTTCGGCGGTGCGCTCCCGCACCTGCTGTTCTAGCGTGGCAGCCCATCGCTGCACCTGCTGATGCAAGCTAGATTGCTGAATGGCGATCGCTAACTGATCAGCAACACGCTTTGCCAGTTCCCTTTCCTCAGCCTGCCAAGCCACCTCAGAACCCGCCCTAGATAGGGTCAAACTGCCCCAAACTTTGGCGTTTGCACTGATGGGCACTAGCAGCCATGCTCCCGGAAACACCTCTGCTAGCCGTCGATTTATCGGATCTTGAATCGTTGTCGTGTTGTCAATCTGCACTATCTGCAACCGCTTGAGCTGTTCCGCAAAGGGATTATCCCTATCCGAAATGTCAAACGCCAGCTTATCGGGGGTATTGGGTAGCTGATTGTGAACCACCAGATGTCGCCAGCAGCGTTCTGCGGGCAGATATTGCACGATCGCCACTTCTCCCTGCAAAAACTCAGCAATATGGGCAGCAGAAATTGTGAAAATCGTGTTCAAGTCAAGGGAACTGCGAATCGCCCGCACCACCTCACCGAGCATTCGCTCTTGATAAGCTTGGCGCTGGAGGGCAGTTTCGGCGGCTTTGAGATCACTAATATCCAGCACCACGCCATACCAGGCGATGTCCCCATTGTCACGCTGCTTGGGGCGAGAACTACCCTTCAGCCATTTCACCTGACCCGAAGGAGTGATAACGCGCCACTCGCAATAGAACGGTTCTAGCCCAACAAGACTACGCTGCACAGCGGCTTCATACGTTGCTCGGTCATCAGGGTGAATACATTCGACGAGCAAGTTGGGGTTTGCAATCACCTCAGCCACGGAATACTCAAGAATCTCTTCAATTGACCGGCTCATGTGTTCTATATACAAGGAGCCATCTTGTCGCAGCACTAGAATGTAGATATTGGCAGGGGACGAGTTGGAAATTTCTAGAAGCCGCAGTTCGCTTTGGCGGAGAGCAAGTTCGGCAGCTTTGCGATCGCTGATATCGACGTAGGCGATCGCCACTCCATAATGCTCCAGCGGAATCGGCGCAGCGCTGACACTCACCCAACACACCGATCCATCCGGCCGCCGAACTCCCTGCTCTTGCCCCAAGATGGTTTGTCCTTCTCGCAACGCTTTGACCGAAGCGTACCTGTCCGGCGGCATTGGGCTGCCGTCGGCGTGAAGAACGTTCCATGTCGTTCCATCACAAGTCCGTCGCGTATGTTCTCTAGCCGAAATCCCCAAAATTTGCTCAGAAGCTGGGTTCACCTCAATCACCCTGCCCGCTGCATCGGTAATCGATACCCCCACAGGCAAGATTTCAAACAGGGTTTGATACTTCTGCTGGCTCTCTCGGAGGGATTCCTCCAAGTGCTTGCGCTCGGTAATGTCTACATGGGTGCCGATCATCCGCAATGGCGCACCCGTCGCATCGCGCTCCACCACCTTGCCCCGGTCAAGAATCCATCGCCAGGTTCCATCCCTAGCCCGCAACCGATATTCGCTGCGGAATAGGGGCGTGCGCCCAGCCAGATGAATTTCCGTTTCCCACAGAACCCGATTTCGATCGTCAGGATGGAGCCGACTGCTCCATTCCTGCAAGCGATCCCCAATTTCGTCTGTTCTGTCATCGTAGCCCAGCATCCGCTTCCACGCGCCAGACAGCCATAACGTACCAGTTGGAATATGCCAGTCCCACACGCCGTCTTCAGCGCACTCCAGCGCAATTTCTGCCCGCTCTCGCTGTCGAATCTCGGCTTGCAGTCGTTGATTGGTGGCTTGCAGCATGGCGTTGGCTGCCAGCAGATCTGCCGTGCGCCGCTGAACCTGTTGCTCTAGATCTTGGTTTAGGGCTTGCACCTGGCGCTCTAGCTGGCGACGCTCGGTCATATCCCGCAGCACCGATAAATGTCGATGAGGCACAAAGTGGGCGGTGGCGGCGTATTCCACCTCGCGCACCGTGCCATCGGGACGCACCAGGGTAAATTCTCCCCGCTCCCGCCCCTTTTGTAGAAACTGCTGCCAGGCACTTGGAAAATCAAACTCGACTTGGGAAAAATCGGCAACGCAGCGACCGAGCAAATCGTCTAAAGAAACACCAAATAACTCACAGGCAGCGGGATTGGCATCAATGTAGTGGCCGCTGTCGTCGGCGATCGCCATTGCGTCCATCGCCTCCTCAAAGAAGGCGCGGAGGTGGAGTAGAGTATCCGACAAGTCAACGTGGGGAAAACCATCGGAGGGTTGGGACAGCATACAGTTAACTGGATGACGCTTACCGACAGATGCGTTAACAGATGCAGTGACCAGATTCAGGACGACTGCCTCCTACGTTACCCGTAACCCAACGCAGTCTCTTGCTGCCACTCCGTCAACAGTTATAACTTGGGCATAACTTAAACCTACCTAGAATTTTAAGATGCCCCAAACTGCCCTTGTTAAAACAATTTCCATAGACTTCGATGTTCCTAATCTCAGCAAGCCTAGTGGTCTGCCCAAGCCGATTCAAAGAAGTCTAGCTCACACTGCATCGCATAACGGTAGGTGGTCTGCACGAGCGGCGTAAGCGTGGCATATTGCTCCGACAAGTCGGCAAGCTGCTCCGTCAGCGGCTCAAACTCAGCACTACTGTAGGTGCGAATCCAGTCAGCATAGGTATGGGCAGGAGTGCCCGACGCTGCTAGTGCCTGCCCCAAAAATGCGTAGAGCTTCATGCAGGGCAGCATGGCCACGGCTATAATACCGACCGTTTGGCTCCAGGCCGTGGCCAGCAAAAAGTCGGTATAGCGTCGCGTGGCGGCTCCCGGCTGCACCGATCGCAAATCCACTCCCCACTGTATTGCATAGCTTTCGTGTAAGTTTAACTCATGCAGCACACCGCCCGCCAGAGTGTGAAATACCTGAAATCCCTGCCAGTCAGGGGCTTTGGCAGCAGCAATGCTGTAGGCGCGGGCAAAGGCTTCTAGAAAAAAGGCATCCTGCCCAACGTAATAGCTAAATTTTGCCTTGTCTAGCGAGCCGTCGCCAATGCCCTGCACAAAAGGGTGGTTCAAACAGGCGATCGCCAAATTCTGGTTTTCCTGCCACAGCGTTTCTGATAGCCTCATCCCGCCCTCCCAAATCCCAAATTAAACCCAACAGGACTTACGCACTTGCGATAAGCTCTTTGATTTTTGGATAATTTCTCCAACTGCGTCAGCCCTACCCAAAAAATCAGCGTCCCCAGACCTCAGCCCAGGAACGCCAACCACTAAACCTAAAAATTGAGCCTCAGTTGAGCCTCACGGCCTAATTGGAGCCAGCTTTGGCCGCCAGCATTGCATCGGGCGAGGTCAGCTTCTCGTAGGTGGCCCGCATCTTCAGCCCTACCAACACCTGGAACAGACCGCTGCCGTTTGCCGAACCCGGATACTCACGGTGCTTCAGCAGCAGTTCAGTCAGTTCCCCGTAATACTTGGTAGACAGATTGCTCAGGTGGCTTTCGATGTAGATCACCTCATCTAGGCGATCAAACTGGCCATCCACCTCCAGCACCGACACCGGGTTGCCGTAGTAGCTATCGGGGCCGTAGAACAGGCGAATCCCCGGATAGGAGCAGGTCAGCTTGCGACCGCAGGGAATCCAGTCGATGGTCGAGCCTTCATCAAACAGATAGGCAGGCTCAAATCCTTCCACGCCTTCTTTCTGAACCATACGAACCCGCAGCACCTTACGCTCCGTGTCGTTGGGGATGAGCTTGGTCGGCAGAATCTGAATGACCACATCCGCGTACTGCTTTTGCGGGTCAATGTAGGCTTCAAAGTCGGGACGACGCGAGTTGATGGCAGCCAGCACGTCTTCGTAAGTGTGGCCACGCTCTGCCATGTCGCGCTGGATTTTCCAGGCAATTTTTACTTCGTCGTCGATGTCGAGATAGACGCTGAAATCGAGGAGCGATCGCACTCGCTCGTCATACATCGGGTGCAGCCCCTCAATCACCACAATATGGTTGGGATGAACCGTCTCCGGCGGGTCAATCATCCCCGTTTCGTGGTTATAAATCGGCTTCTCAATCGACTTGCCTTCCTTCAGAGCCTTAATCTGCTCGTACATCAAGTCGAAGTTATTCGCCTTGGGGTTCAGCGCCGTCACGCCCAATTCTTTGCGCTGCTTACGATCCAGACTGTGATAGTCGTCTAAGCAGATAACGGTCATCATGTGTTCGCCGAAAAGATCTGCCAAGCGGCGCAAAAAGGTGGATTTGCCGCACCCAGAGTCACCGGCAACGCCAATTAAAACTACACGGTCTGGCTTATTGGTCATAGCTTTCCTCTAAAACAACTGTCCTCTTGACTGTCCTCTTAACTGCCCACGACTCCCACCTGCCCACAAGTCCGGCTCGATCACTCCAGGCAATACCCAAAACGCTAAAAGCACCTGTCCGCCTAACAAGCACCATAGGTTCTGAGTTTAAGTAGCACCTGTAGAATGACTGCACATGACTTCTCAGGCACGTCGCCTGTTCAAGCACATTACGCTGCTAGCAAGACCGCTGGCACCATGCGCCCGCTGAATACTGATGGCACACCAGACCGGTGAAACATCCAGTTGGATACCCGGCTCTCAAGCGCTAACTAGTCGCCAACTAAGTATTTACTACTAGCGATACTAGAAATCTTACCAGAGAATCCCCGCAACCTACAAGGTAAGCGGGTTATGCCCAAGTTCCTAATCTCTATGCTAAGGGGAATGGGGACACCTGGGAATATGAAATTGCTGTGAAATTGAAACGGCTTTAACAATCTGCATCTGGGCGGCTCGTCTATGGTTAGAGCAGATCGGACAGGGTCTATTCCTGTCTGGGGCTTCAGTGAGCGAGGCAACCCCTGCAATGCTACGCTATATAGCAAACTGGGAATCGCCTGGGATGCGGGTTCGCAGATGCCGGAATTGACAAGCCTGGAAGCAACCGCCAGACCGTCAACGCTCATCCGCGCTCGCGCTCAACGTTCCTCATCCATTGTTGGTTCAGAGAGCATTGACATAACGATGTATAACCCTAGCGCAGCAGGTGGCGCTGCCAACTCACCATCCGGGAGTCGCCTTTTCCTCTATGAGGTCGAAGGTCTACGCCAAAACCAAGAAACCGATAGACAAGACTTTCCTATTCGTCGGAGCGGCAGCGTGTTTATCACCGTGCCCTACTCTCGCATGAATCAGGAAATGCAGCGGATTACCCGCTTGGGGGGCAAGATTGTTAGCATTCGTCCCCTGACTATTGATGGCGAAGCCAACGGCAAGGCCGCTCCTGCCCCTGAAGCCCCTCCCGCCGCAGCGACCCCTGCTGCTGTGGCCGAGTCGCCAACTCCTGAAGCGGAAGGGAAGAAACCCATGACCCAGGCTAAAGAAAAAGAAAAGTCTACGATTCCGGTTAACATTTACCGTCCCAATGCCCCGTTTATTGGCAAGTGCATTTCAAACGAAAAGCTGGTGCGCGAGGGCGGCATTGGCACGGTGAATCACATCACGTTTGATCTGTCGGGTGGCGACCTGCACTATTTAGAAGGTCAGAGCATCGGCATTATCCCCGAAGGCACAGATGACAAAGGCAAGCCCCACAAGCTTCGCCTATATTCCATTGCTTCAACCCGCCACGGCGACAACATGGACGACAAGACTGTGTCGCTGTGCGTCCGCCAGTTGGAATATAAGCATCCCGAAACGGGTGAAACGGTTTACGGCGTTTGCTCCACTTATCTGTGCAACCTAGAGCCGGGTGCGGATGTGAAGATCACTGGCCCCGTTGGCAAGGAAATGCTGCTGCCGGACGACCCTGATGCCAAAATCATCATGATGGCGACGGGTACAGGCATTGCGCCGTTCCGGGCGTTCCTGTGGCGCATGTTCAAGGACAACGAGCGGGCAGCGAACCCGGACTACCAGTTCAAGGGGCTGGCCTGGCTGATCTTTGGGATTCCGGTGACCCCGAACATCCTTTATAAGGAAGAACTGGAGGAGATTCAGGCCAAGTATCCTGAGAACTTCCGCCTGACCTACGCCATCAGCCGTGAGCAGCAGAACGCGAAAGGCGGCCGGATGTATATCCAGGATCGGGTGGCAGAACATGCAGATGAAATCTGGGCATTGGTCAAGGATGAGAAGACCCATGTCTACATTTGCGGTCTGAAGGGCATGGAGGACGGCATTGATGCTGCAATGGCCGAGGCTGCGGCAAAGGAAGGCGTGACCTGGAAGGACTATCAGCGCTCAATTAAAGAACGCTGGCACGTTGAGACCTACTAGGTTCTAATTTCTTTTTCACGGCTTAGACAAATAAAGTGCGATCGCCCGGTAGTGTTTCTGCTGGGCGATTTGCGTTGGGAAAAGGGAAGAAGGAAGAACGAAGAAGGAAGAACGAAGAAGGAAGAACGAAGAAGGAAGAAGGTAGTGTTTCGGGTGGGTGAGTTGTTTTGTGAGGTTAGTGCCAAGCCGTTTTGGGATCTGGTGTCTGGTTCAATCCCCCTGATTTAATCCCCCTGAGGGGGAATTCCCCAAGCTGGAGGGCTGGGTGGTAGGATGCTACCAACTTTTTCAGCCGGGGGAGGCTCTGGGGAAGTATCAGATGGGTCGTGTAGGAACGCTACTGCTGGGACTGGGGCTGTCTTTATGGGGCGGCTATTTCAAGATGCCAGGGGCGATCGCCCAGTCGCTTGACCCTCGCCCCCAACCGCCGTTGCCA
>NZ_DVEA01000160.1:0-19787 GCF_015295965.1 Thermoleptolyngbya sp. M55_K2018_002 | reverse complement strand
TCAAAGCTCAGAAACTCAAAGCCCAGAAACTCAAAGACAATCTCAGGCTGCCCCACCCGAAATCCGCGCCAGCGAAACATGCCCATCGGACGGTTTAATCTGGAACTTTGCGAGATTTGCCAATTCTTGAAGCTGGCTAACCGCCTCTGCGCCTTCAAGCTTCATTAGCTCGCGATCGTCGCGCATTTCTGTCCAGGTAATGCCATAGTCTGACACCAAAAAGCGGATCAGGTGGTTCTCACCCAGACTCACCATAAAGGACGCGCTGTTCATCTGGCCCCCGCAGGTATAGCAAGACGCAAGGTAACCCTGGCGCTCCAGCACAATGGCCAATGCCTGGAGATTCATTACCAGGTCATGAACAAACCGACGATGCTGTTCTGCAAGTCGCAAAAACATCTTCGACCTCCAATCACCACACTCTATAACATCACATTCGACTATTCTAGATTGTCGCAACCTTCTTTTAAGTATTTGTAGCTATTCGAGACACAACCGCCTCGCCCTAAATATTAAAACATTCTTACGAAAAAGGAGTTTATGGCGAAAGTATGCAGCGAAGCTGAAAATCCCGACTTGCCTGACTTTTAGGACGCTAGCTTAGTTCTACAGTCCTATGGGTATCTCCGGTCACATTCGGCATGATCATCAGTAAATTTCTATGAATGATCAAACAAACCTCGGTGAAAAAGTATGCTTTCTCAAGCTAATCGCCGCAGATACCCCTGAATAGTCCTAACCGAATATCCCTTATATCCCTTGGTCAGCCAGCTTATCCAAGAGGAGAGCGACCTAATTCGATTTCAGCGACCCACTCTACTGCTGTCTACAGCCTGACCCCATCGGATTCCGCAAGCCTGCACCGCTCACAACCACATCTTCACCCCAACTTTGTAAAGCGACCCACCTGGCAGATAAGACTCCACAACCCAAGTAGTAAGCAGGGAAGACGCTGGCCACTCAATCTTTCACTAGATCGGACTCTGAGATAGATTGGAGCAAGAGCTTTATAGCGCCTGTATCTATAGCGTTTGCGATTCTGCCAAGAACTTGTCCAATCAGCTCTGTTGAATTCAGCTTGTTGAGCCCTGTTTGTTGAATTCTGTTAGACTATGCGACTTCACTCCTCAGAGCGTCGCTCCCAAACACATTTTAGTTCGGGATCTTGAAAGTGGGAAGTTTAATCAGGATTCGATGATGAAAGCTGTTGGCGTGATCCCCATGTTTGAGCGATCGCCCCAAACGTCTCTAACGCTCGCGTTCAGGGTAGCCAGGGATATTGACGAAAATCGGGCGATCGCTTTTCCAGAAACGCCTGCTTGCCCTCGCTGCCTTCCTCTGTCATGTAATAGAGCAGCGTTGCATTGCCCGCCAGCTCTTGCAGTCCCGCCTGTCCATCACAATCAGCATTAAAGGCAGACTTCAGGCAGCGGATGGCGATCGGGCTTTTCTCCAGAATTTCCTGCGCCCAAGCGATCCCCTCGGCTTCCAACCGCTCCACAGGCACAACACAGTTGACGAGTCCCATATCGAGGGCCTGCTGGGCGGTGTACTGGCGGCAGAGATACCAGATTTCTCTCGCTTTCTTTTGTCCAACAATACGGGCCAGATAGCTAGCGCCAAAGCCCCCGTCAAAACTGCCGACCTTGGGCCCAGTTTGTCCAAAAATGGCGTTATCTGCGGCGATGGTGAGGTCGCAGACAACATGGAGGACATGGCCGCCGCCAATGGCATAGCCCGCCACGAGAGCAATCACCACCTTGGGCATCGTGCGGATTAGTCGCTGCAAGTCCAGTACGTTCAGCCGGGGCGTGCCGCCTTGATCTAAATAGCCGCCCTGGCCGCGCACGCTCTGATCCCCGCCCGCGCAAAAAGCGTATTTCCCGTCCGTGTGGGGGCCTGCTCCGGTCAACAGCACCACCCCAATTCGGGGATCTTCGCGGGCATTGCTAAAGGCATCGTACAGTTCGGCAACCGTCTCCGGGCGAAAGGCATTGCGCTTGTGGGGGCGATTGATAGTGATTTTGGCGATGCCATCTGCCTTGTGATAGAGGATATCTTCGTAGCTTTTTGCAGTCTGCCAGTCCGCGTGCATGGTAGGGATCGATGCCAGAAAAAAGTGAGTGGGTAAGTTAGCGAGAACGCCAGCACAGGAAAGCTAAGAGAAAGCAAGCAACCGTGCAAGAAACATTGGTGGGCGATCGCCCTACGAGCCTACCACGTTGCGCGATCCCGCAGTTTACCAATCCCAGCCCCACCCCACCCCAGAACCCCCTACTCCCTACAATTTTCCCTCTTCGTTCTTCGTTCTTCGTTCTTCGTTCTTCGCTCTTCGTTTTTCATTTTTACGGCCTACAAAGCACGTAAATTCCCCAGTAGGGCGATCGCATGGTTGCCAGAATTCCGTAATCCCACGCGAATCCTTCGATTAGGCAGGGGGCAATCTGAGGGCAGAGCAGCAGAGGGCGATCGCAGTGTACCCATCAACCTCTAGCCGTAGCTTAGAAAGCTCGTAAATTATTCACACTGCAATGTTTACAGCACTACCCCAACTTCATCAATAAAGCGTTAGGTTGGTTGCAGTAGCGGCTCTCTACAGCTTGTAGAAAAGGTTAACAGTTTCTTATCCGCTCCTTTTGCTGCCTTCTCGCGGTTTACTTAGCGGTTTACTTACCGGATTAACGCAAACTTAGCGCAAAGTCCTTCTCTCACCGTCACATCCCTCCATTGCAGGGCGAGGTATTGACATGAATTGGTCTCATTACAGAACCCCGGATCTGGCGCTCTCTAGCTGGACATGGCTCCCCAACGACGCTGCAACAAGTCAGTCCCATCCATCCACCCAGCCCCCAGCCACGCTCTACAGAACAGCATTTGTTTCACCCTCGCTGCGTCCGCAGTGTGCGCCATTGCAACCTCTGCGCCAATGGCTCAACAACATTGAAATCTCAAGTGAAGCTCAGGCCCGTCGGATTTGTCAGGCGATCCCGGCCCGGTGTCCCTTCGAGCGAGAGGTGCGGGTCTTGGGGAAAACGATTCTTCGGATTCCGCCGCTGTGTAAGCTCAATCCCGTCTACGAAGAGGTTGTAGCGCTTCGGTTTCGGGCACTGTGTTATCTAGCAGACGAATGCGGAGTAGATGTAACGCCCTACTGCTAATCCGGACGCATTTACGGATTCGCTGGGGCTTTGCCAAGAATCGACAAACGCCTATGTTGGTCCTCGAATTTGAACTGGCGAATTTGAACTGACAGATTTGAACTGGCGAATTTGGATTACCAAACAGGCGGTACGGGGCTTCCAGCAATTCTATCCGTAGCGCCATTTGGGAGCATTGAGACAGACCCGCTTCACAACGTCCCAAAAACGCAAGAGCGCTGACGCAGCACTCACACCCCTGAGCCGGACACGCACGACGATCTGTACGTCTACCGTCTCTATGCGTCTCTACCGTCTCTATACTTCTGCCGTCTCTGCCGAAGCAGCTGTGGCTGGAAGCTCCAGACAATAGCCTGCGCCGTAAACCGTTTTGATATAGCGGGGATGGCGGGGATCAGGCTCTAGCTTGGTTCGCAGATGCCGGACATGAACCCGAATCGTCTCAATATCATCGTCGGGATCATAACCCCAAACTTCTTTCAGGATTTCGCTAGGGGAAACTGTCTGCCCATGCCGTTGCAACAGGCAGTGCAGTAGCTCGAATTCCAAATGGGTGAGCTTTACGGTCTGGTCAAACCAGATGGCTTCTAGCCGCTCTGGCACCAGCGTCAGCGGGCCATAGTTCAGGATTTCCGTATGCTTTGCCGCCTGGGGAATGCGGTCAGTGCGGCGCAGGAGGGCGCGGACTCTCGCCAGCATTTCCTCCACCTCGAAGGGCTTAGTGAGGTAGTCGTCTGCGCCCGCGTTGAAACCTTCCACCTTGTCTTGGGTCTGGCTGAGGGCGGTGAGCATTAGCACGGGAATGTCGGCTGTGCGCTCGTCTCGCCGGAGCCGCTGGCACACGGTAAAGCCGTCTACCTTGGGCAACATCAGATCGAGCATAATCAGGTCGGGCAACAGTTGCAGTGCCAACGCCTGACCTTTTACCCCGTCTGCGGCCTGGCTCACGTCATATCCAGCCATTTCTAGATTGACAGCTACTAGCTCTGAGATGGAAACGTCGTCGTCGATTACAAGTATCCGAGGCATCATTAAAAACTGGGTTTAACGTTTAGAAATCCTATGGAATCTATTGTTTTTATAACGGATTAATAACAAAAGCTACAAAGCCGTTCAAACATTTGTAGAACTTAAACAGAATATACGAGCAATTCTAAATTTTTTCTGCTCAAAATGCACCCTCCTGGCTGGGGGCTGAATCAGGAGCCTGCGAGCTAAGGCAAGAAATGGTCTGGTAAGAGTGGGTTGAAGAACCAGAGTGGGCATTGCTCAGACCTTGGGCGATCGCCCTCTGTCTGCCCTCTGTCTACCCTCCGTCCTTATGAACTAACCTTGTGTCGCAGATTTTGCGCCGAAATCCTTGTATCGCCTATCGCCAGAGATTTTTTCGATTAGCTCGACATCTCTGCCCGTAGCGCGTAGTCGCGGAATCGGTTGAGATCGGCTTGCAGCGTCGATTCCACCAGGCGACCCAGAAAAAGATTGTCCATCACTTTGCCCAAAATACCGGGGATCGCGTAGGACACCGTGAGCTTTACCACGCTGCGATCGCCCCGATCGTAAAACCGGATTGCGCCCCGGTTGGGCAGTCCGTCCACCGATTCCCACTGCATAATCTGGTGTTGCACCAGCTTGGTGATACGGGACTGCCAGCTAAACTCGAACCCACTAGAGGCCAGCTTCCAGCGCGACAGGTCGGGGTTATCTGGCTGAATCGTCACCGAGTCGATCCACTTCATCCACTTGGGCATTTGCTCTAGGTCAGACCAGAGTCCCCACACCCGCTCGATGGGCGCTTCGACTTCGACTTGAACGGTGTGATCTAACCAGTCGGCCATGGTGGGAGAATGAGAAACTGCAATCAGTTGGGGCTACTGCTTTACTCTACAAAGTTTCTGGGGAAGAGGGAAGGAGGAAGGGGGAAGAGGGAAGAGGAAAGAACGAAGAGGGAAGAACGAAGAAGGGAGAAGGGAGAGGGGAGAAGGGAGAGGGGAGCCGCTTTGAAATCGGCAGGTATGACGATATTGGCGATTGACGGAAATGGGGGAAGAGGACAAGTTTGCTTTTGTTGAGGCGTTTTTGGAGGGGCGATCGCGCCAGCAAACGAGGCGATCGCTCCAAGGGGTTGTGCCGCTCGATGCCGTCCATGTGCAAAAGCAGGGCAAGACCTTGGTGAACTTTAGCGCCAATGACTATTTGGGATTGTCCAAACATCCAGTGCTGATTGCCGCTGCCCAAGACTATACGCAGCGCTACGGCACGGGCGCAACTGCGTCGCGGCTGGTGACGGGCAGTTTCGACATTCACCAGCAGTTAGAGGCAGCGTTGGCGGCGGCCTGCGGGCGCGAAGCGGCGCTATTGTTCAATTCTGGGTTTCAGGCAAATGTAACGGTCTTGGGGGCGCTGCTTGATCGACATGCGCTGGTCTTGTGCGATCGCCTAGTTCACAGCAGCTTGCTCAACGGCGCACTGGCCAGCCGCGCCATGCTAACCCGCTATCGGCATAACGACTACGAGCATCTGGAATCGCTGCTGCGACAGGCGGTGAATCAGCGCTATAGCCGTGTCGTGATTGTGTCGGAAACGGTGTTCAGCATGGATGGCGATCGCGCGGATGTCGATCGGCTTGTTCACCTGGCGCAGACCTACGGCGCGATTTTGTATCTGGACGAGGCCCACGCGATTGGGGTGCTGGGTGCAGGGGGAATGGGGCTGGCGATGGGCAACCCTGGCGTGGATCTGGCGATGGGCACGCTGGGCAAAGCCTTCGGTGCGTTTGGTTCGTTCCTGGTTTGCTCGGCGCGACTGCGGGACTATTTGATCAACGCCTGTCCCGGCTTTATTTACACCACAGCACTTCCCCCCAGTGTGATTGGGGCGATCGCCGCTGCGCTGAAGCTGATGCCCAGTCTGGAGGGCGATCGCCAGCGGTTGACCCGGCACGCAGAGACGTTGCGAACCCAGCTTCGGGCGGCAGGATTCGACACTGGGCCATCTTCCACGCACATTATTCCCATCATGCTGGGCGAGGCGGAACGGGCGCTGTCCCTGGCTCAATGGCTAGAAACCCAGGGCATCCTTGCTGCGGCCATTCGCCCGCCAACGGTTCCCCAGGGGACGGCACGACTGCGGCTCGCACTCTCTAGCCAGCACACCAGCCAGCATTTAGGATCATTAACTAGCGCGTTGAGGAACGGGCATGAGCAGCAGCATTGAGGCGATCGCCTATCACGGCTGGGGGTTTGACGCAGACCTGTGGCAGCCGTGGGCGGCGGCGTTGAAAACTGCGGGCGTTGAGGTGCAACTATTCGACCGGGGCTATTTTGGCTTGCCCAATCAGCCCGGTTTTAGCCAACAGCCTTCCCGTAAAGTGATTCTGGCTCATTCCTATGGGCTGCATCTCTGTCCAGTTGAGCAGATGCATCAGGCCGATCTAGTGCTAGTCTTCAGCGGATTTTCGTCGTTTCATCCGCTGTCGGGGCGATCGCGCGATCGCTCAAAAAGCATTCTACAAATTATGATTCAGCAGTTTGAAAAAACACCGAGCCTAGTCTTGCAAAACTTCTACAAAAAGTGTTTCTCACCTGTCGAGGTTGATCCAGCCTGGTGTGAACCTTCTGAAAGTTTTCGGGTTCGCGAAAATCGGCTCAATTCTGCCCTCTTGCTGCAAGATTTGCAACAGTTAGATGAGTCGATTCAGAATCTCGACCACTTGCCACAAACGGCTCACGCCATTGCCTTTCATGGTCAGAGCGATCGCATTGTTCCATTTCCAGATACCCCTGAGCAAGCCACGCATCTGCTGGCGAGGGCTGAGTTTATCTCGATTCCCAATGCCGGACATCTGCTGCATCTAACGCATTTTGAGCGCTGCTGGGAACGGGCGATCGCCGCTATTCACTCTCTACCTCCCGCATGATTTTAGAAAACGGCGCTAATGCTTTAGAGAAAACCCATGCAAAATGTCAAATTGAAGAAGCCTTTGGACAAGCTGCAACGCAATATAATCAGGCAGCTTTGGTGCAAAAAAAATGCGCGGCCCGGTTACTAGAGGAACTCGATCGAGTGTGTCCTGAACTGCCCTCTGGAAAAGTGATTGAGATTGGCTGCGGCACGGGTTTTTTGACTCAAGGATTAGTAAAGAAGATGGGCGATCGCCCTCTGGAAATTACCGACTTATCCCAATCAATGCTCACCGCGTGCCAGCAGCAAGTTTCTCAGATCAGCCATTCCTCTGAAATGACCTTCAGAACCCTTGACGGCGAACTTTGGCAACCCATTTCCAGGAGCTATGCGTTGATTATTAGCAGCTTCGTCGTGCAGTGGTTTCAGCAGCTTGAGCCTGCGCTAGATCGCTGGATTTCTGCCCTCAAACCGGGCGGCAAAATTCTCATCTCGTTTCCGACCTGTCACAGTTTTCCAGAGTGGAAAGCAGCCTGTCGAAGCCTGAACTTACCCTTTACCGGAAATCCCCTGCCTGATCCGGGGGCGATTGCACAATTCCTCGCATCTCGGCCTGTTCAAACTCGATATTGGCAACAATCCATCGGCATTTCCTTCACGTCTTCACGCGATTTCTTCCGAAGCTTAAAGCAAATTGGTGCGGGAACTAGCCTTTCCCAAACCAAGCTTTCCATTTCAGACTTTAAACAGTTGGTTAGCGCACTCGATGAATTTGCAAGTCTTTCTGGAGGAATTCACTATGACGTAGCCTATTTCACTATTTCTCGCAATAAACTTTAACCAAAGATGCCGTCATGTTTCCAGAAAAATTCTTCATTACAGGAACCGATACCAACGTAGGAAAAACGGTCGTCTCTGCCTTGCTAACTCTTGGGCTGAATGCGTCCTATTGGAAGCCGATTCAGTCGGGGCTTGATCCGATCAGCGATACGGATTACGTGCGGAAAGTCACTGGTTTAGATGACTCCCATTTCCTGCCAGAAAGGTTCACGCTAACGCAGCCCCTCTCTCCCCATGCCGCCGCTGAGATTGATGGCGTTCAGATCCATCTTTCCGATTTTCAGCTACCCTCTCAACTGCCATATAAACCTCTCATTATTGAAGGGGCAGGTGGGCTAATGGTGCCGCTCAATGAAGAGGATTTTGTGATTGATTTAATCCGACAGTTTCAGCTTCCGGTTTGTCTGGTGGCTCGCAGCACGTTGGGTACGATTAACCATACCCTGCTGTCGCTGGCTCAACTGCGGCGGATGGAAATTCCTATCTTGGGTGTGATTGTGAACGGCCCCAAAAATGAGGGAAATCGAGCGGCGATCGCCCACTACGGCAACGTGCCCATTCTTGCAGAACTGGAGCCACTGGCCGAGGTCAATCCCGCTACACTCAAGCAAGCATTTGATCAGCTTTTCTGATCTCAGCTTTTCCGATCTTAAATACCTTCTTAAAACCATGCATCCTCACATTTGGTATCCATTCACCCAAGCGAAAACGGCGCTGGAACCGCTAAAGGTCAAATCCGCGCAGGGTGTTTGGCTAGAGCTAGAGAATGAGCACAAAATAATTGACTGCATCTCGAGCTGGTGGGTCAACACTTACGGACATTGCCATCCCAAAATTGCTGAGGCAATCTATCAGCAGGCGCAGCAGCTCGAGCAAGTCATTTTTGCTGGATTTACCCATGACCCCGCAGAGCAACTGGCGGAAAAACTAGTCGCAAAACTGGGCGCTCCGTTTAATCGGGTCTTCTTTTCTGACAATGGCTCAACGGCGGTCGAAGTCGGGCTAAAGATGGCGTATCAATACTGGGCGAATCAGGGGCAGGCAAGAAGCACATTTCTAGCATTTGACGGAGCCTATCATGGGGACACCTTTGGCGCAATGTCAGTGGGTGCGCGTTCCTTATTTTCGGCGGTATTTTCCAACTTGCTATTTAACGTGGAGTTTGTTCCGTTTCCCTCAACCTATTGGGGCGATTGCACGGCTGAAGAAACAGAAGCAAAGGTGCTTTCAATCCTTGAGAAAGCGCTAGATGAACGGGGCGATCGCATTGCAGGAGTGATTATTGAGCCGCTGGTGCAGGGGGCGGGTGGAATGCGGATGTGTAGACCCCAGTTCTTGCAAAAACTGAGGGCGATCGCCCAGTCTTTTAACACACTGCTGATCTTTGATGAAGTGATGACGGGCTTTGGGCGCACGGGGGATTGGTTCGCCTGTCATAAAGCAGGCGTTTCGCCCGATATTCTCTGCCTTTCTAAAGGAATTACGGGCGGCTTTTTGCCGTTTGCTGTAACAGTCTGCTCAGAAGAAATTTACCACGCATTCTATGATGACGAGCCGCTGAAAACGCTGTATCACGGCCATAGCTACACGGCCAACCCGCTGGGCTGTGCGGCGGCGCTGGCAGGGCTAGAGCTAATGACTGAATATGAGCCACAGTTTCGCAGTATGGAAGCAAAACATCATGCACAGTTGGCTCAGTTGAAAGACCATCCTGCTGTTGAAAAATTGCGCGTTACGGGTACGATTGCAGCGATGGATCTGGTGACCCAAGAACGATCGGGATACCTCAACACAATTTCGCTAAAAATTCGTCAGCGGGCGATCGCCAAAGGTCTGCTGCTACGCCCACTTGGAAACGTTCTGTATATTCTGCCTCCGTACTGTATCTGTGACGCAGAGTTGTCCCAAATCTATCAGGGAATTGAAGAAATCTTGACGGATTTGTCCAAAGATTTTCTAATTTGAAGTCACCTGAAGATTCAGGCTTCACGCCCAATTTTCAGCACCCACAATCAGCACCCACAATCAGCACCCACCATTTGATTCCTGAAAGCTTCTACCCGCTAGAGGGTCACCCGCTAGGGATATGATGAGAACCTGCCCTGATGTTTGCGTCAAGACCTATGGCTGCGTCTTCTATCCCTGTATTGCGCCACGACTGGACAACTGAAGAAGTCCTCGATTTGCTGCAACAGCCGCTAATGGATCTGGTGCATCGTGCCCAAACGATCCACCGTCAGTTCAATCCGCCAAACCAGATTCAACTGGCGACGCTGCTGAGCGTGAAGACGGGCGGATGTTCGGAAGACTGCGCCTACTGCCCACAATCGGCCCATTACAGCACCACCGTCGAGCCACAGCCAATTCACTCGGTAGAAACAGTGCTGGCGGCGGCGGAACGGGCGAAGGCGGCTGGGGCATCGCGCTTTTGTATGGGCTGGGCGTGGCGCGAAATCCGGGATGGCAAAGCGTTTGATCAAATGCTGGAGATGGTGCGAGGCGTGCGATCGCTCGGCATGGAGGCCTGCGTGACAGCGGGAATGCTGACCGACACCCAGGCGGAAAAGCTGGCTGCGGCGGGGCTGACTGCCTACAACCACAACCTCGACACCAGCCCCGAATTTTATGGGCAGATCATCACCACGCGCACCTATGGCGATCGCCTGCAAACGCTGGAACGGGTTCGGCAGGCGGGCATTTCGGTCTGCTGCGGCGGCATCATCGGCATGGGCGAGGGGCTGGGCGATCGCGCCCGGATGCTGAGTATCCTGGCTAGCCTGAATCCGCATCCCGAAAGCGTACCCATCAACGCGCTGATGGCCGTGGCGGGCACGGCGCTAGAAGCTCAACCACCCATCGACCCGCTGGAACTGGTGCGGATGTGCGCCGCCGCCCGTATCGCCCTGCCCAGGGCAAGGGTGCGCCTCAGTGCCGGACGCAGCCAGCTCAGCCGCGAAGCCCAGGTCTTGTGCTTTTTGGCAGGGGCAAACTCAATTTTCTATGGCGATACGCTGCTGACGACGGGCAATCCCGCAGAAGAACGCGATCGCCAACTGCTGGCCGACATTGGCGCAGAGCCGCTGGTATCTTGCCCAGAAACCACCCCAAAAAAATAGCGTGAAAAAATAGCGCGGGCAAGAAGCCTACGCTATTGAAGAATTCTGAAGAGTTTTAGAAGAGTTTCAACTGTAGCGGCTGTCTACTCTTCCGTCTCTTCCATGCGGGCAATTTGCGTAGGCATTTGCGGTAGCCCCTGGGCAGTTTGCTGGCCGCTGTACATGGCTCGCAGCACCAGCGCCGGGTCTACCCAGTTGTTGTCATACTTCAAACCCCAGTGCAGGTGGGGCCCGGTGGTGCGACCTGTCATCCCGACACGCCCCACTCGCTGACCGGCGTAAACCGTCTGCCCCTCGTAAATTTGGAGGCCGCCTGCGCGATCGAGCATAGAGCGGCGACCGCCCGTGCGATCGACCCGCCCTTCCATGTGGCAGTAGATGCTGAGCCAGCGCCCAGCCTCCACCACAACCGAAGTGCCGCAGTTTGAGTCGTCCGTGACTTCTACCACCACGCCCGTTGTCCAGGTGCGGATGTAGCTGCCCTGGGGTGCGGCCATATCCAGACCGTAGTGAAACTCGTTGTAGTTGTAGCCTTCAATGGAGCGGCGATAGCCAAAGGGCGAGGTGTATGCCTGGAATTGCTCTAGCGGGAAGGAAACATTGCTCCACTCGTTGCGGGCGACCACCTGGGCAACGTCAACGGAGGATATGTTCTGAGCCTGAGCGCCCGGTTCGCCCACGCTGATCGCTGTAGGATTGGCGCTGGGTCTGATGGGCTGGATTGTTCCCGTAGCGTTGGGGTTGAGCGTTGGAGTTGAGGTAGTAGAAGCGGGCTGGGGCGATCGCCGCAGTCTGGGAAAAATTGACCGAGTTGAGTCCGCAGGAGCTAGGTCACGGGTAGAAGGGTCGGTCACCTGGGGCATGAAGCGGTCGGCAGGCACAGCACCGGGCGTAGCGCGGATCGCGTTCTGGGTTGCTAAGGCATTAAGAGAGCGAGCTTCGCTCATTTTTTGATGGGCTTCTACTACGACGAGCAGAGAGAGGGCAATGCCAGCGGTTAGCAGAAATTTTCCTAAGTTGTTTGAAACTTCTCTCATGACGGAAATAGGTACAAGTCCAGTTCGGTTTCCTATGCCTTACAACCGCCAACATCGTACATCAGAATAAAACCGCTGAATTAAGAATTTTCTATCAAATCGTCATCCCCCATGTGGGTAATTGATGAAGACTAATAGGGTGAAAAATGGTTGTTTAGGAGGTTGTTTGGGGCATTTGGCAACCTTCAGGATTCCCGGTTTGCACCCAAGACTGCACATTTTTGAAATAAAGAACGAATGTCCGTTTAAGAAACTAATTCAATTGTACTATATAAAAGTTCAATCAAAGCGACTGCACGCCGAACTTTTGATCGGTTTCTGCGTCTTTTCTAGGCATTCCAATTTTTTCAAGCCCTTTCCTGGTAGGTACCCCACCCGCTGTAAATGTCCAAATATTCTGCCTGGGCTGAGGAGCGTAACTAATGTGAATGGGTCGGTTGCCCCCATAGTAGTAGAGCGAGTCAAACGGCAATCGCTGCTCTAGAATCCACTCCACAAGGCGATACGTGCTATCGCACAGACTATCAACACTATCAACACCGCTCTCCAACCCTATAATCCGAAAATCACAGGCAGCACCGAGGCGTGAACAGTAATACTTGCCATTTCGGTTCTTCTCATGTGCCATGTGCTGATCCCGGCTTGGGTCAACCCGCCCATTCTTCACCCCTGTCTTTGGGTCTTTCTGAGCCAGAAACCGCTTCAGATCTTTTGAACAGAAGCCATAGGTCAACTGAAACCGCTCCCTGCCAAAGTGAGCAATCACAGGGTCAAGAATATGCTGGCACAGCGCCTCTAAAGCTGGGATGGTTTCTTCCAGGTTTTCGGGGTATGGGTCAATCTGATCCGCATACTTCTGGTAGGTTTGCGTGCAGGTGCAAAACTCCTCCAGTGTTAGGTATTGACCGATCTGCATCGTTCTCACCCTCTAAAACCATGCAAAGCCATGCTAAAGCCAGAGGCCGCTAATGAGCTAATGAACTGAGCTTAGCGCAGCCGCCCCGATCGCAGGATGCTGATAATTAGCCATAGCCCCAGGATGCTGGCGGCGGCAAACAGCGCCTCGCTGATCCACACCACGCGGCTGACGGGGGCGTTTGCGGTGATAATCGCCGCGCCCATGATCAGTGCCCCCACCACAATGCTAAAAGAGAGCCGATTGGCAGAAGAATCCACGGTGCGGCGCAAGGTGTCCAGTTCGCGCACGGTCAGGTTCCAGTTCAGCGTTTCAGAGGTGACGCGATCGAGCAGCAGTTCAATCTGGCGGGGCGATTGCAGCGATAGATTTTTCACATCCAGCAGCGTCCGCAAGAAGGCAGGCAGCGGCGCATCGCCCACCAGCTTGCGGCGAAACAGATCGGTCATCAGCGGGCGAATTTGCTCTGAAAAGTTGAATTCGGGGTCGAGCGTGCGGGCAACGCCTTCTAGATTGGCGATCGCCTTTGCACATAGCCCCAGGTTTCCCGGCACGCGAATCTTGTTCTTTCGTGCGGCTTGCAGCACCTCATAAAACAGCAGGCTGAAGTTAATCTGACCCAGGTTGAGGCTGTAATACTGCCGCAGCAGCCGCTCATAGTCTGTTTCCAGCCGCGTCAGGTTGATGGGTTCCTCCGAGGGAGCCAGTTGCAGCGTGAGCTGAGCGCAGCGCTGGGCATCCAGGCTGACAATGGCCAGGATTAGCTCTAGCAGGATGTCCTGCGTGCGGGGGTCGAGCCGCCCCACCATGCCACAGTCCAGCAGGGCCACACGCCCATCGCTGAGATAAAACAGGTTGCCGGGGTGTGGATCGGCATGAAAGAAACCGTCTAGACAGACCTGCTGGAAAAAGGCTCGGAGCAACAGGTTGGCGATCGCCCGTTTTTCGGATCGCTCGTCTTCTGTGGGGGCAAACTCCGCTAGCAGCAGCGGCTTGCCGTCCAGCCACTCCATCACCAGCAGTTGGTCTGTCGTATGCTCCCAGATAATCTGCGGCACCACCAGTTGGGCCGGGTCAAACCAGCGGCTGCGGCCCAGATTGCTGCGGAGTTGGTCGGTATAGGTCGCCTCCTGGGTAAAGCGCAGTTCAGCCCGCAACGCCTGGGAAAATTCTTCCGCCAGGGTCACTACGTCGTAGAGCTTGCCAAATTCGGTTTGGGCCACCAAGCTGGCGATCGCCCGAATCAGGGCAATATCCTGCTCCACCACAGGCAGCAGCCCCGGCCGCTGCACCTTCAGGGCCACCTCGCGGCCGTCCTTGAGCGTGGCCCGATGGGTTTGAGCAATTGACCCCGCTGCCACAGGTTCCGGGTTAATTGCCAGAAAGACATCTTCCACAGGGCGTGAAACCGATTCTCGAATCACCGCTTCAATTTCTGCCCACTCTACAGGCGGAACCTTTGCCTGGAGCGTACTGAGCGCCTCGATATAGTCTGGCGGCAACAGGTCGGGGCGGGTACTCAGCAGTTGCCCCAGCTTGACATACACCGGCCCCAGGTCTACCAGAATATTTCGCAGCACCGCAGGCGTGGGCAGCTTCGGCTCGTCCAGCTTGCCGCCCGACAGCAGCCGCCGCATATAGTCCCACCCGTGCCGCAGCACGACCTCAGCGATTTCGCCTTGACGGGAACTGGTCTGGACAAGTTGAGAGAGCATCGATACACTTCCCTGGACTGCCGTTGGCGTTTACAAAAAAGCCCCGCCACCTTTACAGCCTAGCGGGGTTTGTCGAGTTTGGGGTTAAGGTTCGGTTCAGCGCGGCTCAAAAGTCTGGCGCGATTCTGGGGCAAGTCTGGGGCAGTGCATCTGTTGCGGGGGCTGCGGGCGCAGACTCAATACTCTTTTGCGGCTTCGTCTACAAAGCACCAGAGCCAGTCTTCGCCCAGTTCTGCCGAACTCATGACTGGATGCCCCGTTTCTTCGTAATGGCGGCGGGCGTGCTGATGTTTTGACGAATCGCAGCACAGCATCTTGCCACAGGTCTGGCAAATTCGCAGATGCCCCCACTTTCGCCTGACTCTTGGCCGGATGCCCCAATAGCCAGAGGCCTTCGCAGCGGGGCGATCGCCCCCAACCCCTCACTCCTGTTCCCTAGTTCCTGGCTTGATTAGGCAGCGGTTCTGGGGTGATGCTCAGGCTAATGGTCTGCCCGTCGCGGCGAATTTCGACCGGCAGCGGGCTACCAATGCGGCTGTTTTCGACCACCTGCTGCACCTGTTCCGAAGCGATGACGGGCTGCTGACCCACTTTGGTGATCACATCGCCAGCGCGAACCCCTGCACGAGCGGCGGGGGAGTTGTTTTGCACGCGCACCACCAGCACACCCCGGTCTTCCCGAACCCGAATCGGGCTATTGGGATCGTCGTTGATGTTTTGCTTCAGTTCAGGGGTCAAGTTGACCATTTGCACACCCAGATAGGGGTGATCGACTCGACCTGTAGCAATGAGCTGGTCGGCAATGCGCTTGGCAGTGTTAATCGGGATTGCGAAGCCGAGTCCCTGGGCGTTGGCGCGGATGGCGGTGTTAATGCCGATGACCTCGCCGCGCTCGTTGAGCAGGGGCCCGCCAGAGTTGCCGGGGTTGATGGCTGCGTCGGTCTGAATAAAGCTGGCCCGCTGATCGGGAATGCCGACTTGGGCACTGCTGCGGCCCGTGGCGCTGATGATGCCTGCGGTGACGGTGCTGTTTAGCCCCAGCGGGTTGCCAATAGCGATCGCCCACTCACCCGGACGCAGCAGGTCGGAGTTGCCCAGCGTCGCCGTCGGCAGGCGATCGCCCTCAATCTTGATGACGGCAACATCGGTGACGCGATCGCCCCCTAGAACTTTCCCCTCAAAGGTTCGTCCGTCGCTCAGGGTCACCGTCACCCGGTCGGCCCCATCCACCACATGGGCATTGGTGATAATCAGCCCGCTAGCGTCGATAATTACGCCAGAGCCAATGCCCTGCTGCACGCGAGACGATGGCGGCATCCCTTCTTCGCCAAAGAAGCGTCGGAAGAAGGGATCGTTAAACGCCTCAGGAACGCGCCGGGTCACGGTTCGTGAAGAGTCGATCCGCACCACGGCCGGGCCAACTCGCTCGGCTGCATTGGCAATAAAGTTTGACCCGCCAGAGGCAAACGCCGCTGCCGCGGAGGGCGCAGAGACCGCCGCCGGAGCCTGCACCTGGCTGACCACGGACTCTGCGGGCATCGGTGCAGAAGCAATGGGAGCCAGCGCTTGATTGGCCAGGAGGCGATCGCCCGCTACTACCGCTCCAGCTCCCATCATTGTCAGAGCTAGATAGATCAAAGACTGTTTCATGGAAGATTTGCGCTCAGGCTTTCTAGAGGTCGTCACGGTGTCAGATTCCTCGCTATATCCAATTGTTCCCAAAATTTTTGTAGATTCAGGAAATTGTCTTCGGTTTGAAGCGGTGGTGCTGAGGCATGACCACAAAATCGCCCCCAACACACAATCGCCCCCAACACACACTGCCATAGTGCTGAAATATGAATGCTGCGATATGTTTAGACAGCTATTGGTAGACATGACTAGACCACTGCTCAGATCATCAGGTTTAGATTGCCGGGTGAGATCATTAAGCATTAGTCTTTCCATAATTTAATCGGGAAATTTGTCAATCGAATGACAAGGCTGTCACAACCTTATGAAAAGATGCAACTCAGCCATGAGCCTGCCTTTAGACGTAGACTGACTCCGGAGTTTGTCATGCAAAGTTCATCCCCCTTTCACGACAGCGACAAACCTGGTTGATAACTTGAAATCACAGGTGAATGAATGCTCAGGGAGTCGGTTGTCCTGCACGAAAGCTTTTTCGGCATCAAAGCAGGGCCCCTCGGCTCCCTCTTCTTTTTATGGTTTTTTGGGAAGCAGACGTGGCCATGATTTCTCTCCAGCGCAGCCGTCTTCAGTTTCAAAAAACGTTAGGACTTACACAGTTGGACGATTTCTCGCGGGCGCACCTGCGAGAAATCGTCCAAGACCCAGAACGCTTATCGTAAGTGTGTGAGTCCTAAACCGTTTTAGGATATCTATATCTAGACGGTTCTACCTCTAGCTTTTTCAAAAACCTCTAAGCCTGGAACGCTGGTCTGAATGCGGCGAATTGACGTGATCTTGATTGGGGTGGGTGTGTTTGCGGCGGGTGGCATCGTCTATGTCGTGTTGACTCGCCTGGGATTAACCGACCTCGATGCGGGCATCTGGACGCAGGCGGTGCTGACCATCGGGCTATTGGGCTGGCTGGTGACGTATCTGTTTCGCGCAGTCACCCAGAACATGACCTATAACCAGCAGCTCAAGGACTATGAAGATGCCGTGCTGCAAAAGCGACTGGATGCGATGACCCCGGAGGAACTGGCAGCGCTTCAGGCAGAGCTAGAGCAGGAAAAGGCAGCCGACGAAAACGCAGCGCTGGATGGTAAGGTATCTGGTGATCCTTAGGCACGGCGATCGCCGCTCATGGCTCTAGGTGACAAATTCTGGGCAACAAACTCTGGGCAGCAAATTCCAGGCAGCAAATTCCAGGTAGCAAATTCCAGATAGCAGCCCAGGCTTATAAACAAATCTACAGGACACAGCATGAAGTCGGTTTCGGATTGCATGGCGGCACTGCGCGATCGCGCTCAGTGTGCGCTCATTCCATTTATTACAGCGGGCGATCCTGATTTGGACACCACAGCCAAGGCGCTGCAAGTCCTAGATCGCAGCGGTGCAGATCTGATCGAACTCGGCGTGCCCTACTCCGATCCGCTGGCGGATGGCCCGGTTATCCAGGCGGCCGCCTCGCGGGCGCTCCAGCGCGGTGTGAAGCTAGAAGACGTGCTGGAACTGGTCAAAACCGTCAGCCCGACATTACGAGCGCCGATTATTCTCTTCACTTACTACAACCCGATTTTGAACCGGGGGATTGAGGCTTTTCTGAAACGGGCCTACGAGGCCGGTGCGCGGGGCCTGGTGGTGCCAGATTTGCCCCTAGAAGAGATGGACAGCGTGCTGAAGCCTGCGGCAGACATTGGCATCGAGGTGACGCTGCTGGTTGCGCCGACCAGTCCTAAAGAGCGCATCCAGGCGATCGCCCAACAGGCCCAGGGCTTCATCTATCTGGTCAGCGTGACGGGGGTAACGGGAATGCGATCGCAGGTGGGCGATCGTGTGCAAGATCTGCTGCTGGAGCTACGCAGCGTCACAGACAAGCCCATCGGCGTTGGCTTTGGCATTTCAGAGCCGAGTCAGGCGCGGCAAGTCATGGAGTGGGGTGCAGATGCCGTCATCGTCGGCAGCGCCTTTGTCAAGCGGTTGGCAGAGGGCGAACCGCATCAAGCCTTAGAATCAGTTGAAACTTTTTGTCGCAGCCTGAAGGCATCGCTGCAAGAGGCATAAAAATTGGGCATTTGATCGGGCATTTGTTGGGATGGGCACCTCACCGAACTTGAGGTAGTGAAGTAGCAAACCAATCGCGTGCTTTAGCGTGTCTAAAGTAACAGGTTCAGTCCTTGATGCGTTCCCATAGAGGAGCAAAGGGAGTGTCTCCGTGGCGCTGTGACATCCAATCCTTCGCTACGGACACTTAGCCCTTCGTTCTAGATGCATCATATGCACATAAAATCATATGCACATAAAATTAAGGCGGCACCCAGATTCGAACTGGGGGTGAAGGTTTTGCAGACCTCTGCCTTACCACTTGGCTATGCCGCCGAGCTTGCTGTCTTGACAGTGTTGACAGCCGACTTGTGTGTGAGGGATTTGGGAAGGGTTTGCGAGGGGCGATCGCCCCCTGCGAACAGGTTCTTCGTCCCACGAGGATCTAGTATATCATCCGAAGAAGTTGCGATAATTCTCATCTGAAAGATTTCTGGCGGGTTCCCATGCCATCCTCTGCGGGTTCGCCCTCTGCGGGCTTGAAGATTGTTCAACTGACCGACACGCACCTGTTTGCCGACGAGCAGGGCGAGATGAAGGGCTGCCAAACGGGGCGATCGCTCCAAGTCGTGCTTCAGGCGGTTGCCCAGCGCCAGCCCCGGCCGGACTTGCTGCTGCTGACGGGCGACCTGTCGCAGGATGAAACTGAGGAATCCTACCGAGTTTTGCTGCGTCTGATTTCGCCGCTGGGCATTCCGGCACTGTGGCTACCGGGAAATCATGATCAGGCGATCGCCCTGATGGAGCAGGTGCTTTCGGTCTTTCCCGCCTCGCCCCAAAAGTGCCTGCAACAAGGCGGCTGGAACCTGATTTTGCTGAATTCTAGCCAGTGGAACGAAGTATCTGGGCGGCTCTCCGACGACAGCCTGCGCTGGCTTGATGCTCAGTTGTGCCAGTTTGCCCATCTGCCGACGCTCGTGGCGCTGCACCATCCCCCGCTGGCCGTTGGCTCCGCCTGGATGGATGCTATCGGGCTGCAAAATCGGGAGGATTTGTTTGCGGTGCTGGATCAGCATCCCCAGGTAAAGCTGGTGGTGTTTGGGCATATTCACCAGGAATTTGATCAGATGCGGCAGGGCGTGCGCTATTTGGGCACACCGTCTACCTGTGTCCAGTTTTCGCCAAATATCGACGAATTTTCGATTGATTTGACCCGTCAGCCAGGGTTTCGAGAAATCACGCTGTATCCGGACGGACGCTACGAAACGCAGGTGGTGCGGGCGGAGCGGCAAGCCTCTCTGGTGTAGCCAGTCTCTAGGGCAGGGAGGCTAGCTGTTCCCAGGTTTGCATGGCGGCGTTTGTGCGGTGGCGTTTGTGCGGTGGCGTTTGTG
>NZ_DVEA01000097.1:0-19792 GCF_015295965.1 Thermoleptolyngbya sp. M55_K2018_002 | reverse complement strand
CCTGCTTCAACACGCCATCACGCCCGCCCGCCGATCACAGAACTTGACACGTCATCCCGCGTTTGTTGCGCTAAAGTTTCTGAATCGGAGTTTGTGCAACATCCTGGGATTTCGTCATGCTAGGCTTTTTCACCAAGTCGGATTATCTGCTGCGAGAGACGCTGCTGGGGCTACGGCGGGGCGGCTGGATGAACTGGGCCGCCATCAGCACAATGACCGTGCTGCTGTTTTTGTTTGGCATCAGCTTGCAAGCGTCGTGGCAATTGGAAGGGTTGCTGAATCAGTTTGGTAGTCAGCTTCAGGTGTCTGTATTTCTTCAGTCGGGGGTTCAGGCTAGCATGCTTGCGCCCCAAGTGCAGTCCATGCCGGAGGTGGCAGAGGTTGTGCCTGTTTCCAAGGAAGAAGCCTGGGAGCGGCTGGTGAAGGAACTAGGCATTTCCGACATTCGCGGCGCGACGCAGCAGTTGAATGGCAACCCGCTGGTGGACGAGCTAAAGGTGCGGGCGCGGAGTTCTGAGAGCGTGGCGACATTGGCGCAGCGGCTCGAAAAAACGCCGGGGGTGGATGCGGTGCAATATGTCGATGAGGCGGTGCGCCGCATTGCTCAACTGCATAAGGGCTTGAGTTGGATTAGCGCGGGGATTATTACCGTGCTAACGCTGACGGCGATCGCCGTTCTAACCACGACGATTCGTCTTATTGTCATGGCTCGCCGCCGCGAGATTGAGGTCATGCAGTTAGTTGGGGCAACGTCTGCCTGGATCTATCTGCCGTTTATTTTGCAGGGCCTAGCGTTTGGCGTGGTGGGGGCGATCGCCTCTTGGGGCCTCATTTCGGGCGTTCAGAGCTTTATTCGTGAACTGCTCAGCCAGCAGGCAGACTTCATTCAGTTTTTGACCGAAGGACTCCGCCTCAGCCCAGAAAAAGCGCTCATCTTGCCGCTAGCATTGCTGGCCCTGGGTAGCTCCGTTGGGCTGCTCGGCAGCCTGTTTGCGGTGCGCCGTTTCGCCACCCGCTAAGCACCCTTCCGCGTCCAGCCGCCACGATTATCCCAAATCCTTATCCCAAATCCGTCTTCGAAGCAATCCAGATTCCCGTATCGCCTGAAGCAGCAATTGCCACACAGGGTCAAACTCGCGACGGATTTTTGTTTTTGAACGGGCTTTATGATTGCTTCAGAATGACGGCTTCAGGCTAGAATGCTATGTGGGTCATGACTTAACACTTAAATTTTCGAGGTCACCATGAAGTTGATTGCTCAAATTTCACGGAGTCTAAGTCTTGCCCTCTTCGCGCTTGTGCTGATGGTTGGCAGCTTTGTGGCAGTGGTGTCTCCCGCTGCGGCTGAAACCTTCACCGTCAAGATGGGAGCCGATAGCGGCTTGCTCCAGTTTGAGCCTGCCAATATCACCGTTCATCCTGGCGATACCGTGAAGTGGGTGAATAACAAGCTCCCTCCCCATAACATTCTGTTTGATGAGAAGCAAGTTCCCGGCGCTAGCAAAGATTTGGCCGATAAACTGAGCCATAGTCAGCTAATGTTCTCTCCTGGCGAGTCCTACGAGGTTACTTTCTCTAGCGATTTCCCTGCCGGAACCTACACCTATTACTGCGCTCCTCACCGGGGGGCTGGCATGGTGGGCAAGATCACGGTTGAAGGCTAGTTTCCCTTCCCGTAGCTTCAACCCGTAGCTCCAGAATGTGTGGCGCTTGACGCACGTCTACACATGGCTTGCTCTAGTCAAACTTGATTCAGAATTAGGGCTTGTGAGGCCAGCTTGGTTGATGGTTGTCATCGACCTTTCTTGGGGCACAAGCCTTAATTGTTCTTTAACTGATGGAGAGAATACTCCGGCAAGTTTTGATGCACCTTAAGCAATATCGTTCGCAATAGATATTCCCCCCTGAGCGTCCCCATAGTAGAGTACTCGGTATGAGTTAGCCGGAAAATTTCTTGTGGTTCCCTTAAACGACAACAATCCAACCCGAATCACCCCCTATGTCACCTACGGGTTGATTATTGCGAACGTTCTGGTCTTTTTGTATGAGATTTCGCTGTCGCAGCCAGAGCTAGAGCGGTTTCTGCAAACCTGGGCAGTCGTGCCTCGCCAGCTTACAGCGAGCTTTGGAGATGGCACGGCAGCAATCTCTTCTACGCCCGTTCCAGAATGGGTCACGCTGTTTACTTCTCAGTTTCTCCACATCGGCTTTTTGCATCTGGCGGGCAATATGCTCTACCTGTGGCTCTTCGGTAACAACATTGAAGACAAGCTGGGGCATGGCAAGTTCTTGGTTTTTTATCTGGCCTGCGGGGCGCTGGCGGCGTTGTGCCAATGGTTTGTTGCGTCGGGATCAGAGATTCCCTCGCTGGGCGCGAGTGGGGCGATCGCCGGAGTGATGGGAGCCTACATTCTGCGATTTCCCAAGGCACGAATTCTAACGCTCGTGCCGTTGGGAATTATCCTGATTCCGTTCCGCATTCCGGCACTGCTGTTCCTGGGCTTTTGGTTTGTGATGCAGGCGTTCTCTGGTCTGGCCAGCCTAAGCGTGACCACGGCAGCGGAAACAGGCGGCATTGCCTACTGGGCCCACGCGGGCGGCTTTATTTTTGGCATGATTTTGGGGCCGCTGCTGGGGCTGTTTAGTGATGGCACTCGCGAGTTTCGTTGAGGCGCGTGTGGGTCGAGCTAGGATAGGAAGGGAAGAGGGAAGAACGAAGAACGAAGAACGAAGAGCGAGGTTTTTGGGGGTGCTTGGTCGCCTGATTGAAGTTCGGAGATCCGGCTATGTGTTTGGAGCGGGCGATCGCTATACTGCATGAAAGTACCTTTACGAGGGTGCTGTTTTAGAATTGCGGGGAACTGGGTGACGGCCGATTCGTGCCATACTTGGCGATTCCCGGTTTTCCTGTAGACAAAACTAGACCATATTTTTTAGATCATACTCCTTAGACAAGTCCAGACAAGTCCTATGACCTCTTACGCAACTGCTTCTGCCAGAGCCGATTTAAGCGAACTGCGCCGACTGAAATCGCTGTTGCCGCCTGAGTTGCGGAGCTGGGTAACGATCGAAGCGTCGCCTGGAGTCAATCCGCCGCTGATCACCAGCGAGGAGATTGGCAAAGATCAGGTCGAGGTTCAAGTCGATCTGGCCAAGTGGGATGCGCTGGCGCTGGATCAGCGAAACCTGCTGTTCTGGCATGAGGTGGCCCGCATCCAAAACGACACCATTCCTAAGGATGGCTGGGAAATGGCGGCTTTGGCCATTGGCCTGGGCGGCGCGGTTGGCGAACTGTGGGTTCAAGATGGGCTGCTGCTGCTTTTGGCCCTGGGGCTGTGCGGCGTGTCAGGCTGGCGGCTCTATGCCCGAAACAATGGCGAGAAGACGCTGCGAGAGGCAATTGAAGCCGATGAAAAGGCGATCGCCCTGGCGACGCGCTTTGGCTATTCTCTGCCCAATGCCTACAAGAGCCTGGGCAGTGCGCTCAAGATTCTGGTAGAGCAAAGCAAGAACAAAAAGGAGCGCCGCCGCTACGAGCTGCGCCTGGACGCGCTGAAGAAGAGTGCTGCTAAGGCAAAAGCTCGCTCGAAGGGAGAAGCGTACTAAGACTTTGTGACGCTTGACGGCTTCAGGTGAACCCGTTTCCGGTTGACCCGTGAGAAGCTTTTTAAAAAACCTGTAAAAAATGCGATCGCCTTTCATGAGTGCGATCGCATTTTTTTGCTTTCTCTGTTCGAGCAGACCTTTCTGGCAGACCTTTCTAAGTGCTGAAAGTCTGAGCGCTTAACGGCAGCCTTATTTGTTAGAAGCCGTTTCAGAAAGCTGGTACGCATTTTCCAGGTCTGCAATAGACTTGGCCGGAGTGCCGCCCCACATTGCCGTCAGCCAGCCCGACAACAGCGCATCCACCGAAAACAGGCCCGCACCGTTGATGGTGAAGAACAGGAACACGGCTGCATAGAGCGTCGAGAGTTCCAGGTAGGGAATGCTCAAGCCTGCCACCTTAACATGGTGATACATGGCAACCAGCATCGTCGAGAACAGGCCCAGCGCAGCGGGGCGAGTGAACAGGCCTAGCGCCACCAGTGGCGATGCCAGCAGTTCGGTGTAGGCAGCAAGGTAGCTGAAGAAAATCGGGAACGGCAGCCCAATCACCTTGACATAGGCTTCTGCGAAGCTGGGAATGTCGGACAGCTTATCGAGTCCATTATGGATCATCACCACACCAGCAATCACACGAAGCACTGTCCAGGCAAGTTGTGAGGGATAGTTCGGCGTGAGGTTTGGACGGAGGACGGCGGACAATAGCCCGGTGGCACGCTGGATTGTATTCATAGGGGGTGCGACTGGAGGTAAACGAGATTAAAGTGGACACATATCTTCATTAAGTAATATAACGAAAATTAATAGTCAAGACCAGTTCCCAAATGCAAATTCTCGGTGAGATTTCCCCACCTCGAATCTGCATCTTGCATGAACTCTATTGCAAGGCGGCATTGCAAGGCGGCATTGCAAGGCGGCCCTATTGAACGGCAGACTGACTCAACGGCGGCCCTACTGAACGGCAGCCCTTAAGCTTCAAGCACCCAGCCCAAATTCCAGCCCTTTGGCACAGTCGCGGCCCTGACGTTTTGCATCTTGTAAGGCTTTCTCGGCGCGTTGCAGCACGCTGCGGGCGTTGCGATCGCCCCTGGGATCTTGCTGCGCCACACCAAAACTAACGGTGACCGAAACCGGCCCCGCCGATGTGTCAAACGGGTGGCCATGAATCGCATTCAGCAGACGCTCGGCCACGTCTAGCGCGGCGGTCAGCGAGGTGCGCGGCAGGATGATGGCAAATTCTTCGCCGCCGTAGCGATAGGCCAGCGTGCCCTGGCGCAACTGACGACGCAGGCGCTGAGCAAGCTGGCTCAAAATTTGGTCGCCGACGCTGTAGCCATAGGTCTCGTTAATCAGCTTGAAATAGTCGATATCGCAAATAATCAGGCTAAAGGGCGGTTGCACCGTCCACAGCGCTGGCCGACTCAATTGTTGAAGCTCCTGATCAAAGGCTTCGGCATTGAGCAACTGCGTCAGCGAATCGCGCAGGGGCGTTTGGGGAACCATGACTTGCAGCCGCAGCGCCGCAGTTTGCCGATGGGAATCGTGGTGGTGTTGGGCGCTGGCGAGGGCGATCGCCGTATGGTCGCCCACCTGCCGCACGGTTTGCACCTCGTCCAGCGCATACCACCGGACTTTGAAGTAATCTAGCAGGCAGATGGCCCCAAAGAAATCGGACTGGATCAGGATTGGGATCAGCAGCGCAGACGTTGCGCCCATCTGTTGCAGCCAGTGTTGCAGACTGCTGGAGGTGGCATCGGGGCGCACGGTCAAGTAAGACGCTCCGCCGTCTAGGAAGGTGTCGATTACGGGCTGCCAGACCTCGCTGCGCTCCAGTTCTAGCGCAGGCAACGCCACTTGCGATCGCTCCCAGTGAGCCACTGGCGCAACGCCTGTCGCCTGGAGCCGCATCACCAAGCAGCGATCGCCCATTAGCCCCTGGCCCAACTCAGCAGCAATTTGCTGCAAAATGTCATCTGTTTCCAAACCAGAATTCAGCAGGTGGGCAATCCGGCCCATCAGGGCGATCTGTCGCTGCGATCGCTCAAACTTTTCTCGCCACAGCAGCGAACTATATGTCAACCCAAGCTCATTAGCTAGCCGCTTGATTAAGCTAACATCGTGAGCCGTCCAGCCCTCCAGTTGATTGACTTGATTGACATTGGCAGAGTCTCCTGGCGGCGCGATCGCAGCAGGGCTGCTCAGGTCTGAGTCTTGGGCTGGGTCAGACAGGATCGAGTCTTGGGGCGATCGCCGGACTTGCAGCAGCAGTTGCAGATTGCCGCGAGTCCCGCTGTGGGCTTCTGGAGTCAATCCATCCAGATCAAACGCCTGCGCCAAAATTGGCACGATCAGGTCGCCTGTCTCTAGCTGGGTCAGCCGGGGCGCGTCGAGTTGGTCAATCAGCCATGCTGGAAAGTTCCTCGGCACATAGCAGGCGATCGCCCCCTCATCCTGCGCGGGCTGCTCAGTGTCAGAATCGGCATCAGAATCAGCATCACAATCGGCGGGATGAGGGGCAGCAGGCTCTACCCCAGCAGGCTGAACCTCCACATCATGGAGCATGGCCCCTGCCCCCGGTGAACCATACACGCGAGACTCACCCGGTTCGCCCTCCAGAGCCGTCCACAGCAAACACTCGACATGGAAGTAGGAGGCGATCGCCTGAACAGCCCTTCGCAGCAGCAAATCGGTGGGGCTTGGGGGAGCGATCGCCCGCTCCTCAATGCTGACCAGTTGTTTTAAGGGTTTCACTTTTTCACCAAACAGCCTGCGCCGCTCAAAGCGCAGAGGACAGAAAAAACGCCCAAACTCAAACCCGAAACCTCAAACTGCGCTCAAACACTCGCTCAAAAGTCCACTGAGCTAGATACCTGGCTAATCGCAAACCTAGAACCGACCTAGCAATAGCTCACAATAGAAGCCTAGCCCCAATCGCAGCCCTCCGACATCCTCCAATGAGAGGGTATCAGTATCCTCCCAAGGGATACACGCCTGTAAGTAAAGCTAAATGCGCTAAGCTAAATGCGCTGTTCCAACTATTCGTCTTTGAGCGTCGGATCTTGTTTGCTCTTTGGTTTCATATTGTTTAGCGAAACGGCCGCCGCTTGCGACAAAATTTTGTGAATTTCATCTGGTGTGAGATCACGCGGCGGCGGCGCAGATTTTTGCGGCTGTGCGGCGGTCTGGCGCGGCTTATCCGACCAGCCACATTTCATGCAAACCTGACGACCCGAAGACTTCAGCGGCGGCCCCAACCGATGCTGGCATTTTGGGCAATTGTCGAGTGGCATAGGCAATTGGCAGCAAATCAACGAAACACGTCAGTCAGAGCAACCAGGATTAACGGCGAGGTCAAACTAGCCTGCCCCCTCCAGTCTGCTAAGACTATCCTTGCTTAAATCATAGAATAGCCTCCCGACGCGGCAGGCTGCTTGAAATTTAGAATGCCCCAATACTCCATAACCCACTGCTCCATAAAAGGAGAAGGCTCGTCTCAGTTGGCTAGGAGCCGCAAGACGAGCCTCACACTTGTAGTTTTCACACGGATCTCAAAACAATTGAATAGTTGGGGTTGATCTTAGGATTTGTTCTTGCGATTCGTTCTTGGGAGTCGCCGTTGAACACACCTGCTGCGGATTGCGCTTGAGAAAGGATAGAGAGAACGCCGTTTCGCCTTCTCTCAGTTCACCTTCTCTCAGGCAAGCTTTTGGGCAAGCCTTGGCTCAATCAACCCAGAGGACTTATTGCTCGGCACTGCCCACCAATTCCAGGCTGTCGGGATCTACGTAGTGACAAGTCGCGTCATCCACGCAGATCAGCGCCCAACCCGATTGGTCAATCCCCATGAACTTGTATTGACCTTCCTGGATGAAAAAGCCCTTGTGATTGCGAGTATCCGGCTTTACTTCGACATTGTCATGCGACATAGCTGCCAACTCCTTGAATATGAATATGCTTTGTGGGCGATAAGTCATAGCCGAAACTTATCACCGATTTCATGAAATCCTATCATCCGTCTTGCTGAATCATAGTTAAAAGTCTTGAGGAAAGATTGCGTCTTCTAAATAATTAAATGATTGTGTAAGTGCCCCAATCCAAAACGGTAAAACCTCCATTCTCTATCGGGTTGAGCAATATTAACCCGGCAGAAAATGGAGGCAGTACAGCAGTTCAAACTATTAAGCGTTGTAACTCAGCCCTCGAACAACCACGACTGGACGCGCTTTAGGCTCTTCCAGTCGGGGCGGCGGCTTAACCCTTCTTTAAAGTTGCCTTCGACTTCTTCTTTGAGTTCGGGGGCGATCGCCACGATTTGCCCTGCGATTTCCACATGCTCCCGCACGCCCTTGCTGGCGGTTTCCAGCATGGCGATCGCCAGATTGACTCGCGCCTGTGGGTCTTGAGGGTTTAGCTTGACGGCTTTTTGAGCAGCCTTCTGGGCAGGCGTGGGCTTGCTGTCCAGTAGGTATAGCCACGAGAGGCAGGTCCAGGCGGCGCTACTCTTGGGCGAGCGATCGCACACTTCCTTGAACAGCGGAATCAATGCTTCTGGGCCTTCACCCGCCTGATAGCGCTGCACCCCCTGTTCAAACAATTCTTCGACGGTCAGTTCGGTCATGGTTCAACGGATAGTTTCTAACTTAGGAGTTCTAGCTTAGGAGTTCTAACTTGGGAGTTCTAAGCTTAGGAGAACGATTTCCCACAGCCGCAGGTTTGGTTGGCGTTGGGATTGGTGAACTGGAAGCCGCCGCCAATCATCGCGTCGCTATAGTCCAGCACCAGCCCGTAGAGGTACAGCATACTCTTGGGGTCGCAGACGACCTTAAACCCGTCATAGTCAAACACTTCGTCGGTGGGCTGGATGTTGTTGGGATCTTCAAAATCCATCATGTAGGACATGCCAGAGCAGCCGCCCTGGCGCACGCCCACCCGCAGACAAAGATCCTTGCCCTGCTTTTCGCGCAGTTGCAGCACATGCTGAAGCGCTGCGTCGGTCATCAAGATACCGCGCTGTTGGGATTGTGGTGCTTGAGTGGTCATGGGCTTGAAGCTCTCCTTGGCGAGGTAAATGAACTTCTCAAACGTTTCCAGAAAGACTTGAGGTAAAGACACGCAAACGGCTCACAGGTCGGTTTTAGCGCTGCGAGCGTGAATTTATGCTAACAAAACCTGGGTTCTTCGGTCTGCCGAATCATCTAGGACTAGTATCATTTAGCATCTAGATATGCCGTATATGCCGTTGAGCAGGCTTCCAATAGCCAAGTTTTCAAAGACGGTGTATGCAGTTTGCAGAATCGCTATATCTACCCAGCCCTACTGGGCTTGCTCTGGTTAGACTATGACACCATTGACTCCATCCACTCGGCGACGGCTGCAACAATTGCCCCAGCTTTCTAGCGTGTGGGAGGGCGATCGCCGGACGCTGATGCCAGAGATTGCCGAAACCCTTGATGCCGACGATATGCAAGGGGACTGCATTCTCTGGGTGGATGGGGTGGAAGAAGTCGTGCGGGCTATGGATGTTGTCCCCAGCGAAACTGGCTCGGAAGCCATCGTGCGAACCCTGCTGCGAGCGATGGAAAATCCCCACAGCGGTAGCGCTCGACCCGGACGACCCCAGCGCATTTTGGTGCGCGATCGCGAGCTTCAGTTTTTTCTGCGCGGCGTGCTGCAAGGCCTAGATATCGCCGTGGAATATGTCGCTGAGTTGCCGATTATCGACGAAATCTTCTACGGCTTGCAGGATGCCGCCCGCCAGCGCCCGCCGTCGCTGCCCCCGGACTATGCCAGTGCTGTGCTAAAAGCAGCAGCAGAAATCTGGCAGGATGCCCCGTGGGAAAACCTGGATGAAGAAAAGATTTTTGCGGTCGAGCTAAACTATGGCGATGTGGGCACGCTCTACATTTCCATCTTGGGGCTGATGGGCATGGAGTTTGGCGTGTTGATGTATCGCTCTATTGAATCGCTCAAGCAGTTTCGCCAGCAGGTGATTGCTGCCGAAGATTCGCCCCGCGACTTGCAGCAGGCCTTTTTGCAGCAGGACTGCCTTTTCCTCACCTTTGACCCAGCAGACGAGGAGTTTTTGGACAACGGGAACGGCCTCATCGAGTTGCACTCGGAGGAGTTGGGAGAGGTGCGCCTGGAAGCATTGGGGGAGATGAGCGAAATGATTCCGACCTTCGGCAATCTGCACCCGCTGGAGGGAATGCGGTCGGTGCTGTACGACGAAGAGGCGATCGCCGTTTTGCTCACCCTCCAAGCACTCCACAAGTTTTTTGGGCAGCACCTCGATCGGCTCAGCCCAGAAACCTTTCCGGCGTTGACCAAGAGCTATCGTCTGCCCGATCCCAAAAATCCCAAAGCAAAAGTCTCGGTCAAAGTGTCTACCTTGCCCGATGTAGCCGCAGAACTGGCAGAAATGTCGGGCAGCGACCCTTCCGACTATATGGACTATCTCAACTCGCTGGAGGTCTTGGAAGATGATTCGGAGCCAGTGCCCGTCTTGCTAGACGACTTGGTGCCCAAAGATGCGATGTACAGTCTGGGGGCAATCCCCACTACGCTGATTGAAACGCTGCGCCTGAGGGTGTCCCATCACCAGCCTGGCCCCGCCCCGCTCCCTGCCAAAGCCAGCGAGTTTCCCGTTATCATGATCCAAACTTCGCGCCCCAAGGCAAATGAACTGCTGACTGAAATTCAAGCGTTTGGCGGCGTGAAAGGCATTTCCTTCAACCCTGGCGAAGACCCCTCCAGCCAGAGCCGCTACGACCTCGCCATTTTGCACACCAACGACGGCAAGATGCATTTGCTGGGCGAGTTTCGTGATAGAGACCCGGTTCACCTTGCAGCGCGGCGCAAGTGGGATCAGCGCTGCAAAAAGACCAAGGGACAGTGTGGGCTGGTCGTGGCAATGGGGCTGACGGGCAAATCTCGCGGCAACCCGGCTCTGCAACACATGCTGGGCTTTTTTGAAGCGCGATCGCTCTCTTCCGAAGAAGTTGGACTGGGGACGCTCCAGCTTCTACCAGGATTATTTGACGAGCTTTAGCCCACCAAACTCTAGCTCGCCAAACTTTAGCCCACCCAAGCCCCCAAACTTTAGCCTGCCAAGTCTCTAGCTCAGCAGGAGCAGGACTGATGCACTTGCGATAGGTTTTCTGGGTTTTGGACGATTTTTCGCGGGCGCAGTCCGCGAAAAATCGTCCAACTGCGTAAGACCTACAGGGGATCAACAGGCTTGACAAGCGTGCCCCTGTTGCCCCTAGATGTCCACCTGTGGATGGGGGCATCGCCTCGGAATCCCTTCTGCCTAAAGAACTGTAACAGTTCCTCAAGAATTTGATTCGGGGATTCAAACCCAGTGATACGATGCGTAAAAACTGTTCAGGGAAATACTTTTCATGACAGAGACGCTTACTGGACAAACGCCCAAATTCGGCGGCAGCACCGGCGGCCTGCTGAGCAAAGCTGATACTGAAGAAAAATACGCCATCACGTGGACCAGCCCCAAGGAGCAGGTCTTTGAAATGCCCACGGGCGGCGCGGCCATTATGAACCAGGGTGAAAACCTGCTCTATCTGGCCCGCAAGGAGCAGTGCATCGCGCTGGGTGGGCAACTTCGCACGAAGTTCAAGCCCAGGATCGAGGACTACAAGATCTATCGTGTTTATCCCAACGGTGAGATCCAGTACCTCCATCCGGCCGATGGCGTGTTCCCCGAAAAGGTGAACCAAGGCCGCCAGCAGGTGGGTACGGTGATGCGGAACATTGGCAGCAACCCCGACCCTGCCACGGTCAAGTTCAGCGGACGCAAGACCTTCGATCCTTAGGCGATCGCCCTTGGTCTGTCCTCATTTCTGGTCTAAACTTCTTGGTTTAATTTCTGTCTAATCTCTATAGGTTTTCGCGACGGGGCAGGCTCAGGTCTGCCCTCTTTTTTTGCGGGTTTCCTCTTAGAATGGGGGGTCAGAGGTTAGGGAGTGGTCGGCAGGGGGAAGTTCCGCCTTCACCCCCATACTTGCCCTCTCACCGGTTTCTAATCTCCTCACCCAACCCCTTATCACTCCTTTCCCAATGATCCTCCCTGATTTTCAGCACTTCACCGAACTCGCCGCTCAGGGCAACTTTGTCCCGGTGTATCAGGAGTGGGTCGCCGATCTGGATACGCCCGTGTCGGCGTGGTTTAAGGTGTGTGCGGGGCAGCCCTACAGCTTCTTGCTGGAGTCGGTGGAAGGGGGCGATCGCGTCGGGCGCTATAGCTTTGTGGGCTGCGATCCGCAGTGGGTGCTGGAGGCGCGGGGGTCTCGTACCGTGCAAACCCATCGGGATGGCGCTCAGGTCGCCTTCGAGGGCGATCCGTTTGAAGCGCTGTCGGCCTGTTTGGAACCCTATCACCCGGTGACGCTGCCGCAGCTTCCGCCGGGAATTGGCGGCTTGTTTGGCTTTTGGGGCTACGAGCTAATCCACTGGATCGAGCCACGGGTGCCTGTGTTTGCTGCCCAGGAAGACGACACGCCGGACGGGCTGTGGATGCAGATCGATCACCTGCTGGTGTTTGACCAAGTGCAGCGCAAGATCTGGGCGATCGCCTATGCCGATTTGCGCGACCCGGCCACTGATTTGCAAGCGGCCTATGAGCAGGCGGGCGATCGCGTCCGGCAGATGGTAGAAAAGCTGCAACTGCCGCTGGCAGGCAAAGACACGATTTTGGAATGGACCCCACCGAGAAAAGACGCTGGCGCAAAGGCAGACGCAGGATCTTTGCCACCCGACTACCGCAGCAACACGACGAAGGAGCAATTCTGCGCCAATGTGGTCAAAGCAAAGGACTACATCCGCGCGGGAGACATCTTCCAGGTGGTGATTTCCCAGCGGCTTTCGACGCAGTATCGTGGCGATTCCTTCTCGCTCTATCGCTCGCTGCGGCTGATCAACCCTTCGCCCTACATGGCCTATTTCCACTTCCCCACCTGGCAAATTATTGGTTCTAGCCCAGAGGTCATGGTGAAGGCAGAAAACGGCGAGGGTGGAAGGATTGCCACGGTGCGCCCCATCGCAGGAACCCGGCCGCGTGGCAAAACCCCCGCCGAAGATCATGCGTTTGCCGAAGATTTGCTGCAAGACCCGAAGGAAATTGCCGAACACGTCATGCTGGTAGACCTGGGGCGCAACGATCTGGGGCGCGTGTGCAGCAGCGGCACAGTGCGCGTGGATGAACTCATGGTGATCGAGCGCTATTCCCACGTCATGCATATCGTCAGCAACGTGGTAGGCTGCCTCGCGCCTGGAAAAACCGCGTGGGAACTGCTGAAGGCCTGCTTTCCGGCGGGCACCGTCAGCGGCGCACCCAAGATTCGCGCAATGGAAATTATCCATGAACTGGAGAGCAACCGTCGCGGGGTCTACTCCGGAGCCTACGGCTATTATGACTTTGAGGGGCAACTGAATACGGCGATCGCCATCCGCACAATGGTCGTCCGCAATCAGCCCGACGGCTCCTCGACCGTCAGCGTGCAGGCAGGCGCAGGCCTCGTCGCCGACTCTGACCCCGAAAAGGAATATCAAGAAACCCTGAACAAGGCGCGGGGAATGCTAGAGGCAATCCGCTGCTTGCGACAGGGCTAGGCAATCGAGATTGGGTCAGTCCTGCTAGTTAATCACCTGCGCCTGGGTGCTGATGGGTTCAGCAACAGGGGCGGCCAAGGGTGTGGGCAGCGCGACGGGCTGCGCGGTGGCGGGGGCAAGCTGTTTGGCGGCTTGCTGCACCAGGGTTTGCAAAAAGTCCGTGCGCTGGTTGTTTTGAAACACGGCCTTGATGGCCTGAAGCAGGCGATCGCGCTTCAGGGCAAATTCGCCCGCCGGGGCCGCCGTGGAACTTTGCTCCTCAAAGTAGGCGACTAAGCTGAGGCCAGCGACACGGGTCAGATACGCCGCACTCACGCCTTGCAGCGCCCCGCCCACAGCAAAGGTAGCCAGGTGGCTCTTCAGCAGGGGAGCGATCGCCTGGGTAGACACTTCTACCAGCCCTAGCTTCAGCATCACTTCGGCCATCGTGGTGGCGATCGCCTTCGCCTGCTCCGCCGAAAACGCCTGCTGATAGACCTTGCCCAAGTCCATCACCATCTGTGCGTTAATCGCGCCCGTTGCCAGCAAATCCAGGCTTGGCACTGGCGTGGCAAAGGCGGCCGCGCCCGCAATCCACTGTGCCTGTTCGATCAAAGGCATCGCGCGATCGCGGCGCAACTGGTTCAGCGCTGCCAAAATCTCAGCCTTCAGCGCAGCGGCGCGACGCAGAACCGTGTTCAGCACCAACTGCGGCCCCGCCACCGAGACGATTCCCGTCAGCCGCTCGGTCAGCGCCGAGACATCGGGCGCAGGCTGCTCTAGCGTTTCCTGAATCGTGCCGTCGGCCTGATGCTGACGCACTTTTAATGGTGCAGGCGCAGCGGTAATGGCAACCACTTCCTGCACCGGCACCTGCCCCAGCAGCCGCTCCCGAATTTGCTGGAGAATCAGCGGGCGATCGCCCGGTAGGTATTGATCCTGCTTGTTAAACGCCAGCACGATGCGCTGCTGCTGGCGCGACAGTTCCTTCAATACCTGAAATTCTGAGTCCGTGATGTCGCCTGCTGTGACGAAGACCACCAGATCGGCCGCCGCGGCCAGGGCAACCTCTGATGCGGCATCTAGCTCATCAAACAGCGCGGGCGTATCGGTCAGCGTCACTGTTTGGGGCACATTGGGCAGCCAGTCGGCAGTGAGGCGCTCGGCAAGCGTGGTTTTGCCAACGGACTTGCCGCCGATCAGGGCAACATTCAGCGCGTCACGGTCTAGCTCGGTTTTGAGGAGGGCGAGGCGATCGCGCCAGTGTTGCGGAGCAATATCGCGCAGACCGGGTTGCAGCGACAGCGCAACGGTGCTGGCGGTCGGGCTGCTGGAGGTCGTTGCCGATTCTCGCTCTAGCTGATCCAGCAGCGGCTCCAGCGCCCTCAGCGCTTGCTCAACGGTGGCGCGATCTAGCGGAGCAGTGGTGTCCAACTCTGGCGCGGGCTGCTGTTGCCGAAACCACCACAGGCCGCCCCCCAGGGCGATCGCCCCCCAAACAATCGTTTCGCCCCAGTGCGCCCCGGTGGGATGCCCCAGTTGCAGCAACCAGGCACTTGCCGTCAGCCCCACACTCCCCACCACCAACGGCCGCCGAATCTTAGGAACCATGCTCGTTTCACCGCTTTCGCATCACCTGTTCTATTCTACCGGGCTGGCTGAAGGCGCTGGGAGTGCGGAGTCCTCTACAAAATTCAGGCAGTTTTCCCCTGAAAATCGCAAAAAGCAGGAAAACTGCGTCATGAATAGGACTTACGCAATTGGACAATTTCTCGCGGACGCATCTCGCGGGCGCATCCCGCGAGAAATTATCTAAACCCCAAAGAACTGATCGCAAGTGCAGAAGTCCTGATCAAAACAGATGATTTTTGCATCCGAAAAAGCATCCGAAAAAAAGAGAAGCCAGCTTTCACACTGACCCCTCCTGACATAGAAACCCACTACAGGGATCAAATTTGGTGGCGGGAAGTGGATTTGAACCACTGACCTTCGGGTTATGAGCCCGACGAGCTACCAGGCTGCTCTATCCCGCGTCGCCTTTTCAAGTATAGCGAAAGATTGGCGGGTGTGGCCAGGTTTTTCGGAAAACTCTTGAAAAACGCTTAGAAAACTCGCCGCAACGCTTGACTAAATCTAGTCAGGGTGGGGCTTTTGTTGAACATTTGTTGAACAATGTGGGAGTGTAACGGAGAGGGCGATCGCATCCGATTCGACCGGCCTATCCATCCTGCTGATTTTTTACCTGTTGATCTTGTGAACAAGGAGGACAAAGGCAATGACTCAAGCCGTCAACCCCACCTCCAGCAGTGAGCTGCGCGACATTGTCCGCGATCAGCTCCAATTGCTGCTGGAGCAAAAAAACTACGAAGGCGCAAAAATGCTGCTGGTTCCGGTTCCTCCTGTAGATATTGCCGAGGCCATTCAGGGATTGTCGAAGCCCATGCAAATGCTGGCGTTTCGCCTGTTGAGCAAATCAGAGGCGATCGCCGTTTATGAATATCTCGACAGCGACGTGCAGCAATCGCTCCTCGAAGAATTTCGCGACCAAGAAGCGCTCGACATTGTGGAGAGCATGGCTCCAGACGATCGGGCCAACCTGTTCGACGAAATGCCAGCTAACTTGGTGCGGCGGGTGCTAGCCCAACTCGACCCCAGCGAACGTCAGGCCACGGCACTGCTGTTGGGCTACAAGCCCGACACCGCTGGCCGCGTCATGACCCCCGAATTCATTTCAGTGCGGGCCGATATGACCATCAGCCAGGCCCAAGAGCGCATTCGAGAACTGGCCCGCGACAAAGAAGTGGCTTACTACGTCTACGTCACCGATCCAGTCAAGCGGCTGTTGGGCACTGTGTCGCTGCGCGATCTGATTTTGGCATCGCCCGATCAGCGGGTAGAAGACGTGATGGAGCGCGACGTGATCTTTGCACGAGCCGATGTAGACCAGGAAGAAGTGGCGCGGCTGATTCAGCGCTATGACCTGCTGGCACTGCCGATTGTGGATCAGGAGGGCATTCTGCTGGGCGTGGTAACCGTGGACGATGTGATCGACATCTTAGAAGAGGAAGCGACGGAAGATATTTACGCTATCGGCGGCGTGCGGGCTGAAGGCGAAAGCTACTTCGACAGCGGCTTTTTGTCAATCTTGAAAAAGCGATCGCCCTGGCTACTGGTGCTGGTGGTGACAAACATTGCCACCGTGTTCATCATGTCGCAGTACGAAGAGGTGCTAGACAGCGTGGTGGAACTCGCCTTCTTCACACCGCTGCTAATCGACACGGGCGGCAATATCGGGGCGCAGTCTTCAACGGTGCTGATTCGCGGGCTGAGTACCGATGAGCTGCGAAACAAGAAGCCTGCACGGGTGATTTTGCGAGAACTGTTTGCTGGGGCCGCGCTGGGGCTGGTGTTGGCAGTACTGGTGTTAGGCATTGCGATGGTATTTGTCGGCAAGATCGAGATTGGGTTGACTGTCGGCCTAAGTTTGATTGCGATCGCTGCACTGGCTGCCACAGTCGGTACACTTCTGCCCTACCTGTTCCACAAAATGGGCTTTGATCCGGCATTCATGGCATCGCCGTTTATCACTACAGTTGCCGATATTCTGGGGATTTTGATCTACCTCAACATCGCCAAGCTGTTGCTGAACATTGGCTAGACATCTCCGTTCACTCCTTCGACTACTCTTTCGACCAATACTCTGGCCGGATTGCTCTGGCCGGATTGCTCTGGCTAGACTGCTCCGCCTTTGCAAAAAGTTCATATCCTCAAGCACGGCAAACCAATCCTGGAATCATAGTATGATTGCTATCAACAGGTATTTGATGATTGAATTAAGTCTATAGTTTTGGCTCACGCCATACAGGACTGGTCGAGGCGATCGCCGAAGGGATTGGGCTACGGCGGGGTCTGGAGTCGGGCTTAGTTTGGGCAAGGAGGATGCTGTGTTAGAGGCCTTTGTAATTGCCACTGTTTTGTGTGGATTCTTTGGCATCGTCTTCAAAAAGAATCTGGTGATGAAAATCATCTCGATGGACGTGATGAGTACGGGCGTGATTGCCTATTACGTGCTGATTGCTTCACGAGAGGGCTTGAAAACGCCAATTCTGACCGAGGGACTGGACAACGCAGCAAGGATTGCCTATGCCGACCCCGTGCCCCAAGCCGTGATCTTGACCGCGATTGTGATTGGATTCTCCATCCAGGCGCTGATGTTGGTCGGCATTATGAAACTGGCGCGAGACAACCCCATTTTGGAGGCCAACGAGATTGAAAGGGGGAACACGCCATGAACCATCTCACCGGCCTCTTGGAAGGGTTCAATGGGTGGATGAGTGGGTTTTCGTTTAGCAGCCCGATTGCCACGGATCTGAGCATTAGCAACGCCACGATGAGTCGTTTGACCATTGGCTGGGTGGCGTTGCCGCTGTTTGCTGGATTTGTGGTGTACCTGATCCCCCGTCTGGCTCGCCCTCTGGCGCTGGCAGCAGCACTCGCCTCTGCAGTTTACGCCACGCTGCTGTTTCTACGCGAAGTGCCGCTCAGTTTTGGGCTGCTGGATCGGTTTGGCGTGACGCTGCTGCTCGACCCGCTCAGCGGATTTTTCATTTTTACCAACGCCCTGGTAACGGCAGCCGTGATTCTCTACTGCTGGGATACAGGCAAGTCGGCGTTTTTTTATACCCAACTCACGATTTTGCACGGCAGCGTCAACGCGGCGTTTGCCTGTGCCGATTTTATGAGCCTCTACGTGGCGCTGGAGGTGATTAGCATTGCGGCGTTTCTGCTGATTGCCTATCCCCGGAGCGATCGCTCGATTTGGGTGGGCTTGCGCTATCTCTTTGTCAGCAATACGGCGATGCTGTTTTACCTGATGGGGGCGGTGCTGGTTTACCAAGCGAATCACTCCTTTGCCTATGTGGGGTTGAGCCGTGCGCCACTGGAGGCGATCGCCCTGATTTTTTTGGGGCTGCTGGTGAAGGGTGGCGTGTTTGTCGCGGGGCTATGGCTGCCGCTCACCCATTCGGAATCAGAGTCGCCCGTGTCGGCGCTATTGTCAGGCGTGGTAGTGAAGGCAGGGATTTACCCGCTGATGCGCTGTGCCCTGCTGCTGCCCGAAATTGATCCGATGGTGCGGGTGTTTGGCGTAGGCACTGCCTTGCTGGGCGTGGCCTATGCTGTGTTTGAAAAAGACACCAAGCGGCTACTGGCGTTTAGCACGGTGTCGCAGTTGGGCTTTGTGCTGGCAGCTCCAGAAGTGGGCGGGTTCTATGCGCTGACCCACGGACTGGTGAAGTCGTCTCTGTTTCTAACGGTGGGCAACCTGCCCAGCCGCAGTTTCAAGGAGCTACAGCAAGTGCCGATTCGCAGATCGCTGTGGATTGCGCTGGCGATCGCCAGTTTCTCGATTTCTGGCTTTCCGCTGCTGTCGGGCTTTGGCGCAAAAGTGCTGACGATGAAGAGCCTGCTGCCGTGGCAGGTCGTTGGCATGAATCTGGCAGCCGTTGGAACGGCGATCGCCTTTGCAAAGTTTATCTTTCTGCCCCATCGCCAATTTCCACCAGACTCCCAGAGCCAGCCGCTCAAGCCCGGATTTTGGGCGGCGATGCTGGTGCTGCTGGGTGGATTGGTGCTGGCTAACGCGGTCTACTACGAAGCGTATACGGTCGAAAATGTCGTGAAGCCGCTGCTCATTATTGGAATTGCCTGGATTGCCCACAAACTGATCTTCCGGCAAGCCAATGTCAAACTTCCCCGCACGGCTGAAAAGTTCGAGCATTTAATCGGCGGCATGAGCTTAATGTTAATCCTCGTATTCTGGATGGTCTTTGCATGGGTGGCAAACTAGCTCGGCAGCTTATCTTACGGCTCACAATTTGGTTTTTGCTCACCGCAAATTTGAGCTTGGCAAATATCGTGATCGGCGTAACCGTGGCGCTGCTGTTGCCCCGGGGCGATACGGGTCGAAACGACCGCCTCAGCGAGTGGCTGCGGGTGTTGTTCAAGGTGTTTGCGTCTATTCCTCAAGCCTATGCCGAAGCCTTTGAAATGATTCTCCGTCCCCACAAACGTGAGGAAATTGTTTTGCAGCATGTGCAGCCTCGGCGATCGCCCCATCTTCTGTTTCTAGACATTTTTCTGATTACTTTCACGCCCAAAACTATTGTGCTGAAATATCACGAAGCGGGCTGGTTTGAAGTGCATCGCGTGACGCGAGGGGGGCACTCATGAAACTCATTCTCCTGATCATGTTGGTGGCGTTGCTGATTCCACTTTATGAAGCATGGCAAGACGATAATATCTGGCAAAAAATGTTAGCTTTTGCCAGCATTGCCACCAAAACCTCAATCATGATTTTGATTGTGTCGATCTTGCAAGACGACTGGATGATCGGCGTAGTGGGTGTGCTAATTCTGAGCGTGGGAAATGCGGGCTTGATGCTGCTGGCTCACGTCATCAAACGGCTCAATGACCTGTCACAAACTCTCTAGAAAACTAGAGGGAAACCTGTGTAGCGCTGTAGAACTTTTGTCTAAGAGGGTGTTTGAAAAGGTATCGCCTGTAATGTTAAGCACTCAGAGATCCC